>JBGSVU010000549.1:0-2896 GCA_041752775.1 Pirellulaceae bacterium
CCCCGCGAAGTTGCAATGAAAAGGACTCGTAGCCTCGTCCACTACCCGAAAATTGACCTGTGACGGAATACTAGTGCATTGTCAACTGTTGTCTGACCACTGATCCGGAAGGATTGCATTGGCCTGGGCGGCGGGCAGGAGCGGGGTTGGTGGCATGGTATAGCGCCCGGCGAGTTGGCGAGTTGGGCCAGATCGCAAAAGGCTGGCATTTTGCTGGCTGGGACTGGAAACTCCTGCTTGCCTGGCCGGTTCTGCTGTCGCATGATCAAAGGGGGCAGTTTGTGTTCAGGATGTGAAAGGTACTCAAATGGCAGGGAATTGGGGAATTTCGGTTGTTGCATCAATAGTCTTCCTGTTCGCGCTGGTTCTGGCAGACTGTAGCCAGGCCCAGCCCCAGAACGGATCGGGATCCGACTGGCCGGGTTTTTTGGGGCCGGGCCGTGACGGAAAATCGTCGGAAACGGGATTCGACTGGGACTGGAAAAAGCGTCCGCCAAAACTGGCCTGGTCGAGGGCGTCCCCCGGCGGTTATGGAATCGGCTCGGTGGCCGATGGCAGGTATTTTCATTTTGATCGTGATGGCGACTTTGAAAGAGTCCTTTGCCTGGATGCAACCAGCGGCAAAGAGCTCTGGAAATTTGTTTACCCGACCGGCTATCGGGACATGTACGGTTTTGACAATGGACCCCGGTGCAGCCCGGTCATCGATGAAGATCGTGTCTACCTGTTGGGTGCCGAAGGTATGCTGCATTGCCTGAATGTCGTTTCCGGCGAAGTGGTCTGGAAAATCAACACTTCCCGGCAATTCAATGTGGTGCCCTATTTTTTCGGTGTTGGCAGCACCCCCATCGTTCACGGTAATTTGCTGATCGCGATGATTGGAGGAGGCCCTGCCCATCCCGGCGACGATGACCGCCGAATCAGAATTGAAGCTGCGAAACCGGACGATTGTGCCATTGTCGCATTTGACAAACTGACCGGCGCAGTCCGGTACACAGCCATCGACGACCTCGCCAGTTACGCGGCCCCGGTTGTTGTCCATGTTCAGGATGACGCGGTTGGACTGGTGTTTTGCCGGAGCGGCCTGCATGGATTCGATCCGTCCACCGGCAGTCATAAATGGTCGTTCCCCTGGCGGTCGAGAAAGTACGAGAGTGTCAATGCGAGTACGCCGGTGATGTTCGGCAACAACGTCCTGATCACCGAAGCGTATGGTCCAGGGGGTGCGGTGCTGGAACTTTCGGGAGAGGAGCCCAGAGTGGTCTGGCAAGACGAACCCGTTCGCGACCAACGACTGGCCTGTCACTGGTGTACCCCGGTCGTGGTGGACGGATTTGCCTATGCCTGTCACGGCGAGAAGACCAGTGAGGCGGAGCTGCGCTGCATCGATCTTGCCACCGGAGAAACCAGGTGGAGCGAACCGGGGATGGGGCGACTGAATCTTCTTTATGCCGACGGTCAACTGCTCTGTCTGGAAGAGTATGGATCGTTGCTGGTCGTCAGGGCGGATCCGGAAAAATTCCAGTTGACGACGGAATACGTGCCACCTGACGGTGGCCCCGGGATTGCGGCCCCCTGTTTTGCAGCTCCAATACTCTCTCAGGGGCGACTGTTGTTTCGCGATGCGAATCAGGTTTACTGCTACGAACTTCCGAAACTGGAAGCAAAATGAACTGGCGGACACTGGAAATGTTGAACGCAATCGATTTTCTGGTTCACGATGGTCTGCTGGAACGCGAGGCCCTGTTGAAATCGCTGGAGGGATTTGAACCCGGTCCAGACGAAGTCAACAGGAAAATGATTTGGCGTGATATCCAGGCAGGATGGTAGAGGCAGGGATGGACAAACTGGAGCGGGAAACGGATCGCTCTCCCGGGCAGGGCGGGAGCCATCGGGCGAAAGCAATGCCCGGAATCCCGCCGGCTTGCCTGGCGTTTCATTCGGCATCTCGCTACGATCACTCGCCAGCGGGGCGATATCCCAACAGGCGGAGGGCATTCAGCACAACAACGATCGTCGAGCCTTCGTGAAACAGAACAGCGTAACCCATATGCAAACCCAGCAGAGTGGAAGGAACCAGCAAGGCGACCATGCCGAGCGAGATCCAGACGTTTTGCCGGATGATCCGCGCCGTCTGGCGACTCAGTCCAACCACAAACGGAATCAGTGAAAGGTCATCGGACATCAAGGCCACATCGGCGGTTTCCAGTGCCACGTCCGAACCGGCTGCCCCCATGGCGATGCCGACGGTGGCGGTGGCGAGGGCTGGCGCGTCGTTGACTCCATCGCCAATCATGGCGACGTCGCCCGTCTCGCGCAACCGCTGAATTGCGGCGACCTTGTCGTCCGGCATCAGTTCGCCCCAGGCCTGGTCGATGCCGACGCTTTTTGCTACAGCATCAGCGACCTGCTGATTGTCTCCGGAAATCATGATCATGTCCTGCACACCCAACTCGCGCATCCTCTGGATCATATGCGCGGCGGACTGGCGCGGTGTATCCATCAGACCGATCACCCCGAGAAACTCGCCATCACGCCGGACAATCATGGTGGTCCGCCCGCCAGCCTGCAGACGCTCGACGTGGCTGGCGACCGAATCGGGCAGCCGGTCACCTGGTTTTTTCAGAAACAGTCGGGATTTGCCGATTTCGACCGTTTGGCCAGAGACCCGTGCAACGATTCCCTGGCCGGCAATGTTTTGCAGATCTTCTGCGATGGGAAATTCGACAGTCCCAGTTCTCTCACGGGTCGCCGCAACGACGGCTTCGGCGAGGGGGTGATCGCTCATGGATTCCACCGCGGCTGCTGCCAACAGCAGGGCGTTTTCACCGATTCCGTTCATTGGCACCACATCGGTCACGCGGGGGCGGCCTTCGGTTAATGTTCCGGTTTTGTC
>JBGSVU010000550.1:0-2080 GCA_041752775.1 Pirellulaceae bacterium
CGGGCCGGCCGCCTTCGGGCGGTCCGCCACCGCTTTCCCCCGCAGCGACTGCCGGTCCGGCGGCCCGGGACTGGGCGATCGACTGCTCTTCTCCCGCGGTCAACTCGATGGGTTCTTCGCCGACCACTTTGGGCAGGTCCATCATGTCCTTGTAGGCACCTGGATTCATGACGACGGTCATGCCGACATCCAGTCCGGATTTCAGCAGGACTTCCTGCAGGTTATCGCCATCGAGTTCGACTTCGACGGTTTCCCAGCTTTCGCCTTTTCTGGCGAGGACGAAGTACTGGTCCTGAACGCCATAAATGGACTGGATCGGCAGTTTCTTGACGCCTTTTTCGAAGCGCGTCTGGATGGTCACGGAGGCATTCATGCCAGGTTTCAGTGCGACGGGCGGATCCTGAATCCGGACCAGAACGGCATATTTGCGGGGGCCGGATGACATCCAGCCGCTTTGCTCGGCGTACTGATTGACCCGGGTGACCGTGCCGCGCAGCGCCTGACTGGCGAGGGCATCGACTTTGATGCTGGCGGGCATGCCAACATGAATCTGGGTGATGCTCTGTTCGTTGATCAGGGCCTTGACCTCCATTTTTGTGGGGTTGGGGAGTCGCAGCAAAACCTGATTTTCGCGAACGGTGGTGCCTTCTTCGAGAACCCATTCATTGCCGCCGCGCGAAGATTCCTGGGCGTAAACAACCTGGCCTTCGACACCATCCGGCACAATAATGATGCAGTTTTTGATTTGTTGTTCGATTTCCTTCTGGCGTTCTTCCTCGACCCGCAGGGCTTCGGCATCGTTCTTGCTTTTGACTTCGGCGGAAGCAATCTCGCTGTCGAGGCTGACAATTTCCTTTTGGCGTGTGATATTTTCCAGGACCCAGAGTTTCTTTTCGGCCAGTTCCAGCTGGTTGTGGGCTTTTTTCAGATTCTGCTCGGCGCGGACAACAGCGAACTCGTCGGCTTTGAGCAGCTGTACGGTGATTATGCCCTTGCTCAGCAGGATTTTGCTGTGTTCCAGCACCGCCGTGGACTGGTTGCTCTCCTGTTCGGCGGACGAGATGGCCGCCTTGGCATCGTAGATTTCGTTTTCGATGGTCTTGTAGGCTTCGACGTAGACGCCCTGAATGTATTCATCTTTGGTCGCGATGGCGGCTTTCAGGCTGGCCTCGGACTGGATCTTGGCGGTTTGCGCGTTTGCTACCTGAATCTTCTGTTGCTCCAGCTCAGTTTCAAAACTGGTTGCGTCGAGCCGCACGAGGAAATCACCGGTCTTGACCCGGCTACCTTCGGGAACGACTTCGATGACTTTCAGGTCGCCGTTCCGGGCGCGGGCCTTGCAGCGAATTTCGATATTCTCACTACTCTGGATTTCGCCCTGGTCGAGGACCTGGGCCACGAAATCACCTTCGACGACTTTGGCCGTAATCGGTTTGAAATCGGCCATTCCTCCAGCGGTTCCGCCCAGCAGATACCAGCCGCCCACGCCCAGCAGGGTCACGGCCACCAGCAACACGAGAACGATGGTACCTGCAGCACCTTGCCTGGCTGCAGCCGCAACGCCGTTGCCGGGAATGAAAGACATCGGAAAGGAAAGCTGTTTCATCGAAAAATTCCGTTTGACTGGCTTGAACTACAAACTTCAGGCATATGCTTCTCTGTCGCGGAAACGTCTGTCGACCGCCGGAAGCAACCGTCCGCTACCCACTTGCGGATACCAGTATTCTTGCGGATACCCGCGTTTGAATACTTGATTTCTGAACGAATGATTGCGGGGAATTGCCCCTGAACATCGTCAGAGTGAAAAATCCCGTACAACCCCATCTTTTGGCTAAAGCGTATTTTGACTTAGGCAACCTTGTTTTAACAGTTTTGAGAAAAGCCTCCGAGACAAAAAAGCCCGGATTTGAGGGGTTTTCCCCCAGGCACTCCCTACCGAATGATCCACGCGGCAGAACCCACGCAGCAGAAACCCACTTCCACCAAAATCGTTACTTTTTCAACCCCTGGAACACCCAAAAGTTCCGGCGGAGTCGCTTTTTGACGGTGTGTGTTCCAAAACTGACCCGATTTCCGGTTT
>JBGSVU010000551.1:0-5150 GCA_041752775.1 Pirellulaceae bacterium
GGTGCCCCTAAAAAAAGGCGTTTTTTCAGGGGCTGGCGGAAGATGCAGTTTTTTGGGCCTTTTCTGAATGTTCCCGGAAGCCGCGATACATTAAAATGGTGTCAATGCCCGTTTCCTTGCCGTGGCAAAGACATGCTGCCAATGCTTTTGCCTGAGTTGAATCAAACCTGAAAAACGGAAAAGACATGAAACATCAATTGCCCAATTTTTGCAGGTTGTCATCCCGGAAATCCCCGGTCCGTCGCGGGTTGAGTTTGATCGAGGTTCTGATCGCGCTGACCATGACCCTGATCGTCCTCGGTGCCATGATTGCGGTTTTCAGTCGCGCCAGCAAGGAAATGTCCCGCAAGCGGGCGATGATCGAGATGCACAATCTGGTTCGGCCCTGCGTCGAACTGTTGCGGAGCGACCTCGAACAGGTGACCGTTCCGGTACGCCCTGCATCGATTGAATCCGGGCCATCCGGATATTTTGAAATCATCGAAGGCCCGCGGAATGAGACGTCCGATTACGCCCTGCCGGCGGTTGCCGGCATGCCGATGCAAACGGTCGCGGAGAGTATCCGCGGTGATTTTGACGACATTCTGGCGATGACCGTGCGTTCCAGCGACAAACCATTTCTGGGGCGCTGGGTTGATGGGGCCGGGCAGACCCAGGTGATCGAATCCCATTTGGCGGAAATAGTCTGGTACACCGACTATGACGATCGAGAGCCCGTTGGCCAGCCGGGCAGCGGCGTGGTCGGAATCAACGAACGAATCACGGTCTACCGCCGAGTCCTGCTGATCCGGCCGGACCTGGTCGCCAATCCTGCTTTTGTACCCGCTTTGAATGTCATGCCGGGCACCGGGACGGGCATTGCGCCCCTGCCGTCACCTGCTGTTTCTTTCTTTTTGCAAAACGACATTTCCGCCAGCTTTGCCAGTGGTGTCCCCGTCCCGAATTCGCTGGAAGATCTGTCCAAACGCGAGAACCGTTTTGGTCACAGTACGGCTGGCTATCCCTACGCCATGGACCGGGATTTTTTGCGCGCGGTAGAAATGAACGATGCCAATCTGTCGATCATTGGCAACGCAGTCACGCCAAATCCCGATCCGAGAATCCGCCAGTTTGCAGGCAACGATGTAGTTCTGCGGGGCGCAATGGCTTTTGATCTGAAAGTCTGGTCTCCCGACACACCCGTCCGGCAGGCAAATCCTGGCAACCTTTCCACGGCGTTGACAATGCCCGACCATGTGCTGGTTCGGCCCGGCGATCCGGCTTATCTGGCACTGGGGCCAGCCGTTTATCCCGACCCAAATCCCAATCCTGATCCCAACGCGGTGGCGACCGGCGCGTACGTCGATTTGGGATACATGGCGACCGTTCTGGCAAGTCAGGGGGTGGTCAATTTCCAGTATACGGGCACGGCGGCCAACGTGATGAACGGCCCGCAGTTTTCAACCACGCCAAACCCCAAGTCCGGATTGAGGTATCTGTTTGACCCGCCCGGTTTTGGAGCTGCCAATCTGGAACCGCCTGTCAATCCGCCGGCACCCGGGATTGGTCCCCTGTTCGACAACGTTTGGGACACATTTTCGGCACACTATGAAACGAACGGAATCGATGACGACGGAAACGGGCTGATTGACGAGGGGGCCGACGGTTTGGACAACGATTCGGCCAATGGCGTCGATGATGTGCAGGAGCGTGAAGTCGAACCGCCGTTTCCATTTGAAGTTCGGGGAGTTCAAGTCACCATTCGAATGGTTCATCCGGAATCGGCACAAGTCCACCAGACTTCGGTGGTGCAGAGCTTTGCAAGAAAATAAATTCCGGATCGCCTGATATCAGAACAGAAAAAGCCCGCCGGATTCCGGCGGGCTTTTTTCATTTGTGCAGGCTGGAGTTGTTTCACCAGCGTTCCGTCATCGTACTTACCAGCCAATGGAAGGCGGGTTCGGCTGAAGGAAATCGCGGGGGCCGCGAGTCGTGTAGTACGGATAGGAGTAAGTCGGTGTCATTCCGCCCTGGGGAGCCACTCCGGCACCCATGTAGTCCGTGTGCGGAACGTCACCGCCATAAGGGTGAGCGCCGCGGGGTGTCAGTCCGCGCAGGTGCGACGCGGCAGCACCGCCCCGACCTCGTCCGAAAACGCCCCGCATCCGGCAGCCGAGGCACAAATGCCCATTGCTGCCGCATCCGAATTGTCCGCAACCGATGGCTCCACCGGCGTGGCCCACCATCCCGCCGTCGAACTCGCCCGACGCCAGTGAAAATCCCTGATCCTGATAAACCGGGTCGCCGTAACCCACGGTGCCGCAATCGCCTGTTGCACAACCTCCGGACGCCATTCCGCATCCACCTGAACCGGCGAGAAGGCCGCTGGCAGCGCGTCCGGTATCACATCCACCGCTCATGCCACAATCCGCGGTTCCGCAACCACAGTCGCCGGCAAAACCGCCGCGGGCTCCGGTCAACAATCCGGAACCGATGCGTCCCTGAAATCCTGTGGAGCAGCGTCCGCCGCAGCCTGAATCGCAAGAACTGTCGCAGCCGCAGTTGCCCGTCACGCTGCCGCACCCATCGATGGGGCACACTTCCAGACAGGGGCGACCGGATCCGTTACAGTTGGGAGCCAGATGAGCCCGGCAGCCGGACCCGATCAGACAGACCAAAACCAGCCCGCTGAGAGCCATAAAACATCGCATTGCATTGCCTCGCATTTTTTTTCTGGGTCAGCCCAACGTGGCGACTGGGCAGGTAAACTGGTTTAACGACAGGTGCGTCAAGTTTTGATCATTTCATTCCAGTCACGATGTGGGGCAATCACCGCCACGGGCTGCCATTCTGTGCTGAATGAAAAACTGCTGTCCGGACTGATTTGCGAATTTGGGAAAAATCAGCTTGCGAACCTCAATTTCATCGGCCCGAAGTCCGGAATAATTGAGTTAATTGGCATATTGCGAACGTTAGTCACCAGAGTTGCCGAAGGAACAGCCGTTAAAGTTCACCCTGTTTTCCAGCGTTTACGTTTCCCGGTGTTTTACTGGCAACGGCCGGAATTTGATGGCGGGAAACCGTTCGTTCCGTTTTGAAATTTCAATCCCCTCCAGGACGGTGGTGAACCCGGCCGGCCATTTTCGAAAAGTCGGGTCTCACTCGCCTACGTTCTTTCAGTTCACACACAGTCATTCCCACCGTCGATCATGAAACGCCGTCCTCATTTCTCGATCGCCTTCCTGTTCGCGATCACGACGGTTTTTGCGGTCGCCGCCAGTTGTGCGGCTTTTCTCGTCCGGGCCGCTGGTGGTCAATGGCGCGAGATGGTCTGGTACTCCCCGGTTACCTCGGCGGCGCCGCTCCTGTTGATGTCCGCGATCTCAATCGGGATGATGTTGGCCCAGCGGCTGTTCGGGCGACCTTTGGCACGGCACTTGCATAATGATTCTGATGGAAGTGGTTCTCCCAAGTCAGAATCGGGCCCCCGAGACTGATTTGGTGCGGAACAGAGACGAGGCAGTGTCTGAACTACAGGGTCAAACCTGTAGTTCAGGCCGAAATTATCGGATTTTCATTCTTGAACAGGCTGGGGAAACCCAGCCTGTTTTATTTTGATGCATTCAAAATCGTACATGTGTATCGAAATCGTACGCGCCTTTTCACTGGAATCGTGATTGGGGGTTAAGAAACATTCGGTTTTCTTTTTTTTTGGTGACCTTGTTTTCATCGTACGTTGTCGGATCTTTCCGGGAACCGTGCGAAAACCGTTAGAAAACGGATGGTTTTCCTGGTTCTTCTGCGATAGTCTTAGAGTAGTGGGAAAGTAACGAATCCGTTGCTGTTTGACTGCCTGGAGATCTCGATGGTTGGAATTGGCCGTTTCGCAGTGTTTTGCCTGGCAATTTGCTGGTTGGTGTTGGCTTCAGCGGACTTGTGTCAGGGAAGTGGGGCGTTCGCATCCCGGGGATTGGTGGCCCAGGGCCAAGCCGAAGCGCCGCAGGAAAATGACGGGAACCTGCCCCGAAAGTCAACGGGCGAAACGGACCGCGAGACTGTCGTTGCCGAAATCGACCGGTTGGTGACTCGCGTCTGGGAAGATTACGGGATCAAACCGTCCCAGCCAGCGACGGATGGCGAGTGGTGCCGGCGTCTCTTTCTGGACGTGTTGGGCCGAACCCCCACTGTGCCTGAGCTGCGCGAGTTTGTCGGGAGCAGGGACAAGGAAAAGCGCCAGCGGCTGGTTGAAAAAATTCTTTACGATGACAGTTACACCGAAGACTTTTCGCGGAACTGGACGACCATCTCGACCAACATGCTGATTGGCCGGACGGGTGGCAACGCCAACAACTCGATGATTTCGCGGGCGGGAATGCAAAAATATCTCCGCGACTGTTACGCCCGCAACAAGCCGTGGGACCAGATGACCGACGACTTGATTACCGCTACGGGGTCGACGGTTCCGGGCACCGAGGGATTCAACGGCGCCACCAACTTTCTGATTGACAAAGTCAATGAGGAGAATGCGGCCCAGGCGACCGCAGCGACCAGCAGATTGTTCCTCGGCATGCAGGTTCAGTGCACGCAGTGCCACAATCATCCTTTCAACGACTGGAAACAGCAGAAGTACTGGGAGTTCAACGCGTTTTTTCGCCAGACGCGCGCTTTTCGCGGCCGGACGGATGCCGATCCGGCACAGCTCGCCGACCAGGATTTTGCGGGCGAGAGTGGCAATCGCGATGAAGCCGACCTGTTCTACGAACTGCGAAATGGCCTGGTCAAAATCGCCTTTCCGGTATTCATCGACGGAACGGAGATTTCGCACAGTGGCTATGTGAACGTGACCAACCGCCGTGCGGAACTGTCCCGGCTGACTCGCCAGTCCCCCTTCTTCCCCAAGGTGACGGTCAACCGGATGTGGGCTCATTTTCTCGGTTACGGGTTTACCAAACCGGTGGACGATTTGGGGCCGCACAACATTCCGACCCATCCCGAGCTGCTGGAGTTTCTTGCGCAGCGTTTTGTCAGCAGCGGCTATGACCTGCGACAGCTGATTTCCTGGATCGTACTCAGCCGGCCATATTCGTTGTCCAGCCAGCGGAACAAAACGAACGAACAGGACGATCCTCTGCTGGGAAACCCGCCCCGATTCTCGACGTTTTATCTGCGTC
>JBGSVU010000552.1:0-5111 GCA_041752775.1 Pirellulaceae bacterium
GCAGAGCATATTGGCCTGCGAGGGCCATGTGACCGAGGGAAACGTATGCCGCAACGTCGCAACTGCAGGCGATGCGGAAATCTGCTGCAGGGCCGTGAGCTGCGGCAAGTCGCGGCGGCGCAGCCCGGGGATCGTCAGGAAAACAAGGTCGTTCGGCATGGGTAATCTGCAACTGGCTGGAGGGTGAATTTCTGCAAATCAGGAACTGCTGGCGTTGACCATGGGTGCGAGGAAGTCCCAGGACTGCTGGACAGCGCGAACAGCGTCATGGCTGTGGCGGCTCAACTCCACGCATACTGGACCGGCAAATCCGGATTCTTTCAAGGCCCCGATTACCGGGGGAAAGCTGATTTCGCCGTCTCCAAACATCAGGTGGTCGTGAACGCCTGCCCGCATGTCTTCGATATGAACATTCACCATCCATTCTGCCGCATGATGGATCTTGTCAGCAATCGGGACTTCACCCAGGCAGTACAGGTGCCCGATATCCAGCGTCAGCCGCAGTCGCGGATGATCGACCCATTGCCGCAACCGCTCATAACCGCCGAGGGTCTCGACAAACATTCCCGGTTCCGGCTCGAACCCGATGTCGACCTTCAGCCTTTCAGCCGTCTCAAGCACGGGTTCAAGATTGCGGGCGAGATTGTCCAGCGACTTCTGCGGTGGATCCCCCGGGATCGCGACACCTGACCAGATCGATACGCAATGGCTGGTCAGCTCGGCGGCAATGCTGAGGGCATACTGGATAAAACGGACACGCGGGGCGGCGACGTTTCTTTCTGCCGTCAGGGGGGGCCAGTGCTTGCGGCCTGGATCCAGCAGGAACCTCGCACCCGTTTCGATCACCGTCGCCAGTCCCGCGTCGCGCAACCACCCGGACATCTGCAACAGCTCGGCCCGACAGTCCGGCGAACGCGGGCTGAGCCAGTGGTGATCGATCGTCAAGGCGAGCGTCCGGAAACCGGTTCCGGCAACCAGGGCTATGGCATCCTCCGGCAGGTGATGGGCCAATCCGTTGGTGTTGTAGCCGAGTTTCATGTAAGGCTGATCCGATTCGTTTTTTTCAGGTGGAATTGATGAACCGGGACGCAGCGAGACCCGCCAGTAACAGCAGCAGTATCGCAACGGGAAACACCGGTTGTCCTCCAGTGGCCAGCATCGCGTTGGCGGCGTCGAGTGTGATCAGGCTCAGCAGCGCTGTCTTCACGGCGTTCCGGATTCGCCTCGATTCGGGTGTGACACAAGCCATCGCTGCGCTGCGAATAACCGTAAAACCGATGACCGAGATCAGGATCAGATGCGACCGGGTTAACTGGGTGGGCCTGTCCGCGTTCTCCGCAAACATCAACGATCCCATCCAGATGTAACCCGCCAAACCCGCGGCCATCGCTGCAGTCCCCAGCAGCATCAGCCAGCGCCTCGGTCTTTCAGCCGATTCGTCGCGAGCCAGCCAGGTCAGACCCGTAACATAAGCGGCGAGAGACCCGGCCGCGACAAAAACCCAGGGTCCCACCTGGAATTTGTCATGCATCACAAAAAAGGCTGTGCTCGCCCCGAGAAACAATGTCAGCCCGCGACAAAGCCCCATGAAAATTGCCGAAACCAAAAACCGCTTCAAAACAAAATCATAGACCAGGATGCAAATGATCAACAGAATCGCAGGCACTGCGGGGGTGAGGGCAGGAGGAATGCCAGATCCTCCAACCGGATTGGTGAACCAGAATTGCGCTCCACAAATCGATGCTCCCGCAACGAACAATCCGACCATCGCGAGATTCGCCGATTCCCGGCGGATTTTTCCCGATGGCAGCGGACGCTCCGGACGCAACCTGCTGTCTTCTGCCAGATCGTGCAGGTCGTTGCCGATGATCCCGGCACAATAAAAACAGCAGGCCGCAATGACCGCCCCGATGACCGCTCCGGCGGGATACCAGTTGCCCGCCACCAGCAGGTAACCCACCATGACATTACTGGCAACCGACGGCAGGTTGCTGACGCGCATCAGTCGCATCCAAGCGAGAATCATGCTTCGGGAATCAGCCGTGCGGGTAAACGTGGACGGGAAACAGGGGGCAATGTGCTGGCACGTGCCGGATGACAGCAATGCCATCATATCGCAATACCCCCGGCAGGTCAGTCTTTTCTGTCAGTACCTTCTGTTGCAAACGAAAAAAGCCCGAAGTGAAACGAGTTCACTCCGGGCTTACCCCCCTGGGAAAATAGGGTCGAAACCCCATTCCCGTGTCTTGGTAACAAAACTTATCGGCCAGCCTGGTTCGTTTCTTTGCTAAATCCCGACGATCAGGCAAACCTGCCCGAATGAATCGGATTTTGCTCCATTGCCGGATGGGCTGGCGCAATTGGTTCAGTCTACCCGGTCCGAATTCCGATAAATCCGACAAGGCAAACTTTGCGCCCGGAAAACAGACTCCGGCGCAAACTACCCCGGTCGCCCTATGAGGCGAGAACGGCCGAAACGAATTTTCAGCCACAACCGGGGGCCTGCGTGCTGCTGCAGAGAGTCAGTCGCGACACAACAATTTTCAACTGGTTCGATCCATCGTTGATTCATGGCCATCAAACAATCACCTGCACTCGCCCGGCCTGCGTCGCTCCTGCAACCTGTGCTCGGCGGGATGATCCTGTTTTTGGGCTTTGCGGCGCTGTCGGCAATGCCGGCCTTCAGCAGCGACTGGGTCCTGCGATATATGTTGGGTCACCCGATTAGCCGGATGAGCAGTCTGCTGTTCTTTGTCGGGGTCGCCGCGTCAGGGATGGCCGCATGGAACATCTGGATTCAGCGACGCAGCATCGGCCAGATTGGGCTGGGAGAAAACGGTGGTCCGGATGAACCCGAAGCGGACTCCACCGACCCGCGATGCGTCAACGAGCGCCAGGCCGAATCGGAACTGGCCGCCGGTCTGCTGAATAAAATCGCGCGGCTGCCCCGACGGATTTCCGGGCACGTTTTTGCACGGCGACTCTCGCGGATTCTGGGCCTGATCCAGCGCGATGGTGCGGGCCTGGCGGTCTACAACCGCCTGGAACTGCTGGCAGAAGAAGACGCCGAATTGCAGTCGCAGCGTTACGCGTTTCCGCGGATTCTCGTTTGGGCCATACCGCTGCTCGGTTTTCTGGGGACGGTGCTCGGCATTTCAGAAGCGATGGGTGGATTGAACGTCGGTGGCGAAAGCGACTTGCAGCAGATGATGGGAGGGTTGCAGTCGAATCTCAATGTGGCGTTTGACACGACAGCCCAGGCCCTCGTGTTGTCGATCGTGCTGATGTTCGGAGTCTTTGCCACCGAAAGAATGGAATCCCTGTTGCTGGCCGAAGTTACCCTGCGGACCGAACAGGAAATCTGCAACTGGTTTGTCCTGGCGGACGAGGCGCCCTCCATGCCGGATCTCAAAACCGAACGGGTGACGGAGAACGCCTGGTCCCGCGACGAAATGTTGCAACAATTGCAGGTCCACTCCAGTCAACTCGCGCAGTCGCTCGCCACAGAAATTTCCAGTGTGCTGTCGGAACACCAGAACCGACAGGAGCAGGCCAGACAGGAGCAGGCCAGACAGGAGCAAGCGCGACAGGAGCAAGTCCGGCAGGAGCAAGCCCGACAGGAACAGGCCCGACAGGAGCAAGCTCGTCTGGAACAGGACAGACAGGAGCAGGCCCGACAGGAGCAAGTCCGACAGGAACAAGCCCGACAGGAGCAGGCCAGACAGGAACAGGACCGGCAGGAAAAGGCCCGACGGGAGCAGGAGAAAATGCTCCGTTCGCAGCCGGGCGACTCGCACCGGATCGAGTCTGCCCTTGTCCAGTTGACCACTGTCCTCGGCGAGTTGCAGCGGGAATTCAATTTTTCCCGAACGACTGAACTGGAAAATCAGCGCGCTGCTGTTGCCAGAGAAGAAGCAGCCGGGGATTGCAGGCCGCCGAAAGGTATGGCAAAACCCTCGGCTGAGGCCATCGTGCTGCCAAGGCTGTTGCCGGAATCCGTTTCAGAACAGACACCAGTGGTTGTTTTCAAACGTCCGGCCAGAACCGCACCGGTTCCCACTCATTCTGCCAGCAAGCTGAAATCTGCATGAAACGCGGACGACGAGTTTCGGTCCCGACTTTGTCGCTTTTTCCGTTCCTGGCTGTGCTGCTCTGCACAATGGGGATTCTGGTCGTCTTTCTTTATATCTCCGTGCGGTCGGCTGGCGAGCAGGCTGTGCTGAAACAGCGTCAGGCCGCGGCGACCGAACCCCCTGTGGACCACACCGCAGAAATCCACCAGCTGAAATCGCAGGTGACGCTCGACGAGATCCGAATCGCCAGCTGGCAAGCCGACCGGGAGCGTCAGACCGAAGCGCTGCAGACAGCGCGGGTCCGGCAAAATGACCTGCTGCGGCAAATCGACGAGTTGCGTGGCGAAATCCAGACGCTGGCGGAACAGCGACAGCAGTTGCGCCGATCGCAAACGGATGCCCTTGAATCCGGACGGGAACAACTGGAACAGCTGGAGCTGCAGTGTGCGGAACTGTCGCGTCAAATCGACGACCGGAATGAACAACTGGCCCGGTCAGAACCATTGCGGGCGACGACGACCTACAGCATCGTGCCGCACGACGGCCCCGGCGGTTCAGGACGCCGACCGATTTACGTCGAATGCACACGCGATGCTGTTATCCTCCAGCCGCTGGGAATCCCGCTGACCGCGGAAGACTTTGTTGAATCCGGGATGGCTGGCAATCCGCTCGATGCGGCTCTGGCCGAGATCCGGGACTACTGGATTCGTACCGATACGGCGGGCGCCGACGGACGGCCTTATCCACTTATGATCGTTCGTCCCGACGGATCGGCGTCGTACTCGGCCGCGCGTCGCGCCATGAATTCATGGACCGACGAGTTTGGATATGAGTTGATTGACTCCGATTTGAAACTGGACACCGGTGCGGTGGATCCGGAACTGAGAATAGCTGTGGAACAGGTGATCGATCGTTCGCGCAGGGTCATGGCGCAGTACCACCAGGAAATGGAACAGCGTCGCGCCGCCATCCGGTTGGCCGAGGCGGGTGCCCGACGGGAAGCGACCGTTCAGGGGCTGCGCGCCAGCCGTTCCGGCG
>JBGSVU010000553.1:0-3600 GCA_041752775.1 Pirellulaceae bacterium
TTGGCGGGGATGATACTGGCCACCGGATTCTGGGGAGACCCGTTCCGGGGGCAGTTGGGAGAGAAGTTTTCCAAATCAGGTGAGACGGAGGAATTGTCGTCGCTGACAGGTCGCTCAGAAATCTGGAGAGAGACGATTCACCTGGTCAGCCAGCGGCCGTTGCAGGGCTTTGGTGCATCCACGAGCAAGATGCTGCTGCAGGATTATTCGCTGTACACCCACAACATGTTGCTGAATGTGGCACTTTCGGCCGGATTCGTGGCGGCGTTTTTGCTGCTGATGGCGCTGGTGTGGCACCTTCCCGGCATGTTTCGTTCCCCTCAGGCATTGCCCGACGCGCTATTTGCCATGCTGGTGTTCAACGGGATTACCGAAAATGTGATTTTGGGGATAATTGCCGGGGCGCCGACAGCGGTAATTGCAATGATCCTGGTTTGGCGACTGTTGCCAGCCAGCGACTCCTTGCGCGGAACTCGCCGGTCCGGCATTGCGAGAGGGCGACTTTCATGAGCAGCCCCGCCACGACATTGCTGGAACCGCGACCGGTCGTTGTTCCGCCAGCCACTGCCCTGATTGATGCCCACGTTGTCATTCTGAACAATTACCTCCGGCCGCATCATGTTGCGGTTTATCGGGCTTTTGCCAAACGTGTCCGGAAACTGACGATTCTGCTCAGCACGCCGATGGAGTCTGACCGGCAGTGGCAACCAGACTGGGGCGATCTCAACGTGATTGTCCAGAAGAATCTGACCTGGACGACGCGATTTCGCAGCCGGGCGGGATTCGAAGTCCCCAACTTTGTGCATTTCCCCCTGGACACGCCGTGGCGTCTGTTGAAGCTGCGACCCGACGTGGTTTTTTCCTATGAGTTTGGTGCCCGGACTTTTTTCTCCTCCCTGTGGCGACTGGTGGCGCGCCGCTCGCGGCTGGTCGTTGTGGGGAACATGTCCAAACACATTGAACGCGAGCGCGGAATCAGCCGGCGAATGGTCCGGTCCATGCTGCGGCGGATGGCCGACCGGTACTCATACAACGGTCCGGGATGCCGGGAATATCTGCAGGAAATCGGGCTGCCGGCGGACAGGCTGGACCTGATCCCCTACGTCTGCGATCCCGGAAAAATCTGGCATGGTGAAAAACACTTTGCCGACGATGGATGGCGAAGAGTTGTGTTTTCCGGAGTCCTGGAAAACCGCAAAGGAGTGCCGCAGCTGGTGCAGATGATCCGTCGCTGGAAGGAAACCGGTCCCAAAAACCGGCTGGAGCTGATTCTCTGTGGTGCGGGCGGCATGGCGTCGAGCCTGAAACAGCTGGAATGTCCCCAGGTACGAATCCGGTTGCCCGGACATGTTGATGACGGCCATTTGCGGGAAGTGTATGCCGAAGCGGATTTCTGCATTTTCCCCAGCCTGGCGGACGAGTGGGGGCTGGTGACTGTGGAAGCCATGGCGTCAGGTCTGCCGGTCCTCGGCAGCGTGTTGGCGCAGAGTTGTGAAACGCTGGTGCGGGACGGAGTCAATGGATGGATCGCCAACCCGCTGAATGAAGACGAATTCCTGAATGCGTTTGTTCGGGCAATGGACACAGACGCGTCGGAACTGGCCGGGATGTCCCTGCAGGCCCGGCAGGATGTGGCGCACATTACCGCAGAATGGGCGGCAGGAAAATTTGTCGATTCGCTGCTGGAATGTATGCGCAACAGGCGCTGATTTTTTTAACTGACTGATCATTTTTTTTGCGACACCCTGGAAATTTCATCATGACACCGCACTCCAATACCACTTCCGCCACGCTGCAGCCGCAGGCCGAAACCCGCGAACGGCTGGCAACGGCTACGGTTTCGATCATCGTCCCCTGTTTGAACGAAGTCGAATCGCTGCCCCAGTTGCGGGAGAAAATTGCCGAGTTGACGGAAAACTGTGAATCCCAGTATGGTTTTCATCTCGTTTTTGTGGATGACGGCAGCAGCGATGCAACCTGTGAAATGATCCACGAACTTTTTGATGATGGCTTTGATGTGGATGTACTGAAGCATCCCGTCAATCGCGGAATTGGAGCAGCGCTGGCGACGGGGCTGAACGCCTGCGGAACCGATATTGCCGTTACAATCGATGCCGACTGTACTTTCGATCCGCTGAACATTCCGCAGTTGCTGAATGAGCTGAAAGGCGATGTTGCGGTGGTGGTCGGATCGCCCTACTACGCGCCGGGGCTGGTCACCAACGTGCCGGCATGGCGCATTTGCCTGTCGCGGGTCTGTAGCTGGGTCTATGGACGGCTGTTCCGCAATTCGCTGACCTGTTACACCGGATGTTTCCGCGCCATGCGGCTGGACAATATGCGACATTTTGAACTGGCAAATTCTGGATTTGTCGGTGTCGTTGAAATACTCTGGAATTATGACCGCGCGGGAATGAAGATTGTTGAAATTCCCTCGCGCCTGACGCCCCGTCGTTTTGGGGCCTCCAAAATGCGGACGATGCGGGCGATCTGGCGCCACGTTACCTTTATTGCATCGATTGCCTCCGGTTCCGGAAAATCGAAAAAGCAGAAGTAACATCGTCCTGGACTTTTACTTGCCCAAAGGACCGGAATGTCAACTGCAGAAAGCATTCGTAGACCAGTGCAATTCATGCAACTGCCCAGCGACCAGGATGCTACCGGCCGGACGCTTGGCGAGGAGGAAATGGAGTTGTTGCGCGGGGTGATCGCCTCCGGGACACTGACCAGCACCCGTGGCACCTGCGTCAAACGCTTCGAGGAAAAGTTCGCGGAGATGCTGGGGGTGCCCCACGCCGTCTGCAGCAGCCACGGCACCGCTGCCCTGCACATCGCTTACGCCGCCATCAATCCCGAGCCGGGCGACGAGTTCATTACTTCACCCATTACCGACATGGGCGCGCTGACACCCATTCTGTTCCAGGGCGCGATTCCGGTTTTCTGTGATGTGGATCGCCAAACACTCAATCCAACCGCCGAGACCATTGCGGCGAGGATTTCCGGGCGGACCAGGGCGATCATCGTGACGCACCTGTTCGGACGACCCTGCGAGATGGGGCCCATCATGGAACTGGCCCGCAGCCGCAACATTCCCGTCATCGAAGACTGCGCCCAGGCCTTTATGGCTTCGTGGCAGAATCGTCCCGCCGGGACAGTCGGCGACTTCGGATGCTTCAGCCTGCAGCAGGGCAAACATATTACGACGGGTGAAGGCGGCGTGACCGTGACCAGCAACGCCGACTATGCCCGCCGGATGTTCCTGTTCGTGAACAAGGCCTGGGGCTACGGCGACGCCAGCCCGGACCACTATTTTCTGGCGCTCAACTATCGCATGAATGAATTGACCGGTGCGGTTGCCCTCGGCCAGCTGGAAAAACTGGAGGAATCCGCGGCGATCCGGACAGAGATGGCAGAGCGACTGACCGGTGCCCTGTCGGGAATCGCGGGACTGGGGCTGCCCCGGCCAGCGGCCGGCACCGTGCATACGTACTGGAAATACTGTGTGAATGTCGATGGCGACCTGATCGCGGGTGGTGCCGTGGAACTGGCCAAACTGCTGAAAGAGAACTTTGGCATTTTTTCCGCTCCGCGCTACATCCA
>JBGSVU010000554.1:0-2836 GCA_041752775.1 Pirellulaceae bacterium
AAACGGCAAATGCAGGTACCAGAAACTGTTGCTGCGGGTGGTCGAGGCCGAGGCGCCGGAATACACCGTCCGGTCCAGCAACTGGGGATCCGTCGGCCGGGCTGCGCCGCGCGGAATCACATTCAGCTCCGCCACAGATCCATCGGGCATCGTGACCGTGCGCGAACTTTCGATTCTGGTCAAGGTCTGAAAACGGTCTTCGGCCGGAAAGGTAATCCATTTCCCGCCCAGCGTTTTGGTCTGATACGAATAACGCGCACCCATTTCCAGCTTCGGCGGCCGGCCTGTTTCGATTTTTCCAAACACGCCAAACATGTAAACAAAGGCCGTGACACCGAGAATGCCGTAGACAATCGAGGGCACGCCCGCAAGGTTGGTGATGTTCAGCTGGACGAGTTGATGAAAAAATCTCAGCGGCCGGGAACGCGGGCGGAACTCTTCCAGAAAAATCGCCGTACCAATCCCCACCGGCAACGCCACCGCCGCACAGATCAGACACATGATCAACGAACCGAGGATCGCCGGCCCTATCCCGCTGGCCTGCGGATTGTCCTCACGGTGACCCGCCACCAGAAAATTCCAGTTCAGCCACAGCGCGCCTTTGCTGAGAATCGAAACCAGCAGCGTGGTCAGAATCACAATCGCAATCCCCGCGACCAGCAGGCATACCACCGAAAACAGCCGGTCCTTGCCCATCCGCAGCGCGTCGCGGGAAGGTTGCGGTGCCAGCTGTACCGGTCGGGGAGAAATGTCAACTGATTTCATGAATAATTCCGGTGCATCCGCTTACTGATAGGTTTCCCGGAATCGGGCCCGCACCAACTGTCCCGCCACGGTCAATACGAACGTGATCAGAAACAGCACCGCCGCCACAGCATAAATCGAGTAGTAGCTGAGCGTTCCTGGCTCGACCACATCGCTCTGAAAAGTGTTGACGATAAAGCCTGTCATCGTCTGGGCCTGGACTCGCGGGTCCAGAGTCCACGTGGGCGTGCTGCCGGCCGCCAGTGCCACCACCATCGTTTCGCCGATGGCCCGGGCAAACGCCAGCAAAAATGCAGAAATGATTCCCGAAAGGGCCGCGGGCAGGACGACTTTGACGATCGTTTCCAGCTTGGTCGCGCCCAGCCCCAGCGAACCCTCGCGGAGCGTGCGCGGAACAGCCCGAATCGCATCCTCGGCCAGCGAGGTCACCAGCGGCAGACACAGTATGCCCACCGCGATCCCCGCCGATGTGGCATTGAAAATATTGAAATCAGCCAGCGGCTGCAGCAGGTACGGGGTGATGAAAACAATCGCGAAATAACCCAGCACTACGGTGGGAATCCCGGCCAGAATCTCCAGCGTCGGCTTGAGGATATTCCGCACCCGCGGGGAAGCGTACTCGCTCTGGTAAATCGCGGTGATCAGCCCCAGCGGCAGCGCGATCAGCATCGCGATTCCGGTAATCCGCATCGTCCCCGACAACAGCGGCAGAATCCCGTACGCCAGCTCCCCCTGGGTCTGGCCCAGCGACCAGCGTGTGTCCGTGAGGAACGACCAAAGTTTGATTTCTTTGGCAAGAAAAAAACCTGAAGACTCCCAAACCAGCATCACGATGATGCCCAGCGTTGTGGCCAGCGAAACGAGCGAACAGAGAATCAGCCCGGCAAATACGAACCTTTCACGACGATGAGTCGCCGCGGCCGAATTGGTGCGAAATCCGGCAAATTCAATCCTCGGTTCGCTGGACGATTCCGGTGTGTTCATGGAACGCTACCCGCTGCCGGGAAAGTCTCCTGCCCCTGTGCCTGGGACAACCAGGCATGATGTTAGCTTTTTCGGCCGCAACACGCCTATTTGTTGACGTTTTCGGTCGTGTAAATCTCTGCCAGTTTGCCTTCGCGGGCCTTGCCGTCGGCATCGACAAAATGGGTTCCCATCACTTCCTGGTCGAGGTGATCGCGCGCGGTCTGGTAGATCGAATCGGGCAGCGGCACATAACCGGCCGCCCGGGCCAGATCCGCAGCGTTCCCCAGATAGTAATCCACAAACTCGCGGACTTCACCCCGCTGCCAGGCATCGGCACTGACCACGATAAAAAGCGGTCGCGAAAACGGGAAATACTCACCGGACTCAATGGTCTCGAACGAGGGCGTTACCGCCTTGTCCGTATCCGGGTTGACAATCGGCACAGCCCGCAGGTCATCCCTGTTGGCGTCGAAATAGGCGTAACCGAAAAAGCCAATGGCAAACTGCGACTCGCGGACGCCGATCACCAGCGTCTTGTCGTCTTCACTGAGCGTGGTTTGTTCATCAGAGCGGAGAGGTTTGTTTTCTTTTTTGGCTCCGATCGCTTCCACAAAGTAGTCGTGCGTCCCGGATTTGACACCGGGAGCAAATATCGCGATCGGTTCCGCGGGCCACGCATCGTTGACGTCTTTCCAGGTTTTGGCCGCAAGGTCCTCGCGAAAGATGCTGTTCAGT
This sequence comes from Pirellulaceae bacterium, assembly GCA_041752775.1. Taxonomy (GTDB): domain Bacteria; phylum Planctomycetota; class Planctomycetia; order Pirellulales; family Pirellulaceae; genus BJ22. The sequence goes on from JBGSVU010000554.1 coordinate 2,467, forward strand.
TGCTCAATAGTCAGTTCCTGAACGAAGTCATTTTTCTTGTTCACAACAATCGTCAAGCCGTCAAAGGCGACGGGGATTTCATAAAACCCGACGCCGTTTTCTGCCAGCGTCTTCATCTCGCTGGCTTTCATCGGACGCGAGGCGTCACAAATTTCGCACTCTTTTCGTCCCAGCGCCGCGTACCCGTTGCTGGTCCCCTGGCCGCTGACGCTGATGTTGACTTTGGGGTGCATCGCCGAGAATTTTTCGCGGGCCTTGATCGAGATCGGCTCGACCGTGCTGCTGCCCTCGATACTGATTTCACCCGACAACGCGCTGGCAGCTGCGTCACCGCCGCTGCCGGACTTGGCGCTGCCGGACGTGGCGCTGG
>JBGSVU010000555.1:0-14814 GCA_041752775.1 Pirellulaceae bacterium
TGCTCCGATCCCACCCGGTTGATCAGTTCCTGGAATCCTTCTTCCTTTTCCAGCTCCGTGACCACGACCGTGTTGGGACAGCGGACCTGAAGTTCGTTTCGCAATGTTTCAAGGTCCTTCTGGGCGGCGGTCTGCAGCTGCCCACTGGCCTGTTCGACCAGTTCAAAGGGCAACAGCGTCAGCACGCCGTTGATCGGGCAGAGCGTTTTCCGCTCGCGAATCAGCAGCCCGCTGACATGCTTCAGTTTTTGTTCACAGAGAAACATGTCCTGCGATGAAACCTGCAGCGTTCGCGGCGCGGAGGACTGGCCGGACTGGCCAGTCTGGGAGCCAATAAAATCCGCGGCACTTTGACCGTCGGGCAACTGCAAAGTCGCACCGGCAGCACCCATCCCGCCACCGGGAACAGGCGCCGCAATATCACTGGCCGCCAGTACCCCGCTTTCGGTCAGGGTTTTAGTAATCGGCGTGCCCGCCCCGGCCCCACTGTCCTCGCCGCTGGACCCGGCACCGCCGGATCCCTGCTGGGCGAATGGATCGAGGGTAGCCATTGCAGCATGCCCCGCAACCGCGCCACCGGAGGCCGCCGCTGTTCCGCCGCCAACCGGGGAACCGCCGGAGGATCCACCCCGGGCCAGCAACGAAATGCAATTGCATCCATCCAGAAAAAGAAAAGCCGATTCCGCATTGGCATACAGCGAAATCGCGGCGTTGCCCGATTCCGGAATACTGACCGGAAAAGTCATCGTCGACGATCGGACCAACTGGCTGGCCCGCCGGTGATCGGGATTCCCCAACACCACAAAGACCGGGACGTCGGCCAGCTCAATTCCATGCTTGTCGCACTCTTCCATGGCCTGTTCCCAGACCCGGTCAATTTCCGGAAACCGGGAGACTTCCTTGATCATCCAGAACTTGACCAGAAAGTAAACGATCACCGGAATCACGATCACGAACGGCGACAGTTTGAGGCACCAGATCAGCATACTCTGGCCGGCATTTTCACCACCCAGAAAAATGTGTTTCAGCAGGGCCGCGGTCCAGATGATCAGCAGGAACAGCAGCACCATCAGCGCCATCCGCATCGCGGGGCTGACCGTCGGGAACCTTTTCAGCCCCGGCGTGTACCGCATCATCAGGTTGTACAGCACCCGAATCGGATACGTCGCCCGGAAAATGGCACTGATCAACGCGTCCATTTGGATTCACCTCTTAAAGTGCAATAACCGATGAAAATGACCTGGCAGCGGGCTGGGCCGGTCCGCCAGACAGGAGGCAACAACGCCCTATTTGTCCGCCCACTGAACCAGCACCAGCCAGGTGGAAATGGCCAGAGCCAACAGCAACACGCTGATCATCGAAAAACTGATCAGCGAGGCCCGGCCGGAAAGCGGTTTGGCCGATCCCCCGGCCGTGACAATTTCCGGAATGGCCGGGCGCCCCTGACGCAACTGCAGGCTGCGGGCAACCCCCCGACACCACGCTTCGATCGTTCCGGGCAGCCGCATGGAACGGGCCAGATTGGCGGCATAGGTTGCATCCGAATCCCCGTAAAATCCGCGAAAGCCAAGCACAACCGCTATATAAAAGACTTCCAGAGCGTCTTTCCTTCCCAACTCGCCAGCCTCCAGCGCTTTCTTGAAAAACTCCTCGTGGGCGTCACGCCGGCCAAAATAACGGACTTCCAGGCAGTTGTCTTTCCACCAGTTGTTGCCGTTCCACGGCGCGTTGATCAGCAACGAGTCGATCCAGGAACAGAGCGCGTACTTGGCCAGCTGCCATTCGGGCGTGGCGCCCAGACGAATTTCCGCTTCGTCAATTTTTCGCTGCAGCACGGCGCGTTCGTCAGCCGCGACCAGCCGGTCGTTGTTCTCGATTCTGCCCACAAACTGCAGACAGGCGAGAAAGATCGGATCAACAGCTTTGGCAAACTCGGGGGACATGACAGGTCCAAAAAATTCCAGAACGTTTGTTGAAAATCCGCCTTCTAAACCCGTTTGCGAACGGCGAAAACGGCAAACTCCAGCCCATAGGTTTTTCCGTCAATCGACAGTCGCAACCGCCGGGCGCCCTCCAGCGAGTCCAGATTGGCAATCTGTTCGGTCCGCACCCGCATCGCCATCGACTGGGTCACCTGCACATGTTTCCAGGCATCCTCTTCACGTTTGATCTGGAAATAGACCCAGTTGCCCCGGCTGGGCAGGGCCCGCGGGACCTGCGGCACCGGACGCAACTTCACTCCCGGACTGCGGTGCGTCATGTATTTCTCGACCATGTCGGTGCTGCCCAGCTTCCAGTCAATCGATTCCTTCAGCAGCCGGAAACACTCGTCGCGCGAAATGTTGACCGGATCAACCCCGAAGTACCAGTCCCACTCCATATTGAACCATTCCGGTTCCAGGTTGACAGTCATGCCGCGGCCGGACCCGATGAAGTACCGCTGTTCGTATTCGTCTTCCTTGACCGAGTAAATCAGTTTGCGAATCCGCTCCAGCGCCCAGCGGAAGATTGTCGCAAGGTCTTCGTGATCGTATTTCGGTACGGCTTCGATCGCCATGTCGGGACCAAACAGCGAACAGCGCCCGACGATTTTGCACAGCGCGGTGTAGGCCACCAGCGGATGGACACCCGAAGCAAACGCCAGGCAGGAAAGCTCACCGTAGGCTTCATTCAGAACGTGCAACAACAGGATTTTCTCCAGGTCGCCCTGCGACTGGCTGCTGAGCGTGATGCTTTTCTGCTGCACCACTTCGGCCAGCGACTGGATCCGGCTGCCGATAACGTCGTAGATCGCCCGGACGACTCCGGCCAGTTCCGGCCACGCCTGTATCGAAATGGCAGGCGGAAAATAGCCCGAATCGACCATGAACTTGCCGTCTTCTGTCGGCGACTTGATCAGACGAACCAGTGGAATCGTGTCGTAACCGCTCAGCTCTTCCGTCGACAGCCGGACGTGGCAGTTGAGTTTCCGCAACGACATCAGCTGGCGGTTTCCACCAGTGCTTTCGTCGTCCAGTTCACGCTGCAGTTCGATGTACCGCTGCAGTTGGGCGTTCTGGGCCGTCCCCACGTTCGCCTGGCCCTCCTGCAGCGCCGGAATTGCCAGATAAACCGTGACGGGATCGTTGCCGATGTTGGCCTCGGCAATCTTCTTGGCCAGTGGAGACCGCTCCACATGATTGACGTCGTGCAACAGCGGTGTGCCATCCGGCCAGCGGGCCATCAACCCGCTGAATTCAAGCGTTCCATTGGAAAGCGCATCGGCGGAAATCGAAACCCGTGCGATTCCATAACCATAAGGGTGGTCAAACCCTGTCTGGTTGCCGATCATTTCGCTCCAGTACCGGTCGCTGGCCTGGAAATGATGGGGACGCAGGAACATTCCTTCCGTCCAGTGAACTGCCGGATTTCGCATGTCGTGTGCCGTGATCCGTATTGAGACAAAGCGACTGCCGACTTACTCTCCCAGGAAGTCGTGCAAGTCCGCGATAATCGTGTTATCATAACACCACCTGTTTTCAACACAACTGTCCGGAATGGCTGGTCCGCGCGCCTGGTTCGTCACGAAACTGCAGGGTCCACAGGGTGACTTCTACGGGGTGACTCCCACTGGTGTGCCCTCTGCAGGGAGGGTAACTGCCGAGATACGGAGCCGATCCGGCACCGGCCCGGGATTGCTGCGGGGCGCCCCGGAGAATTGACGTGGCCGGACGGATCCCGGTTCTGTTGATCAGATTCAGTCCATGTTACCCGGGTAGAACAGATGTCAGCTGAAAATCGCCCTTCCACGGCTCAGCGCGGCTGGATGCCGGAACCCCAGCAGGGTCCCAACAAGTGGTTGATGATCGGGATCCTCGTGACCTTGCTTGTGGCAGCGGTCACTGGTTTTTTGATGAGGCTTCCACGGCCGAAGTTGCCCGCCACTTTTGTGGCTTCCCTGCATGTTTCGGACTACGACGATGCCGAAGGACTGCCCGATCTGGCCTGCCCCAGCCTGGACGTTGGGACGCTGAATGAAGATCTGGAACGGCTCGGCCTGACGACATGGCGTGAGCTGGACCTCGGGATCACCGGATCCAACGATTCCAACTCCAAACAGGGAATACTCAATGCCTGCGACCAGCTGGCAAAACAGACCGTTGACAAACTGGACACCGTGATTATTCATTTGCGGGGACACTGCATTGTTTCCGGTGAGAAAACGTGGTTTCTCGCCGGAGAATTTTCTGGCAGCACCTTTGCCCGCCGCTCGCACAGTGACGAAATCCCAGGGGGCGCGCTGGAACTGGACGACCTGCTGCGCCGACTGGCGCGAATCGATGCGGCCAATGTGATCGTCCTGGCAGATATCTGCGATCTGGTTTCGGCACCCCGACTGGGGCTGGTCACCAATCCCGTGCCTGCCGCCATCGAAAAGATCTGCGGCGAACTGGAGGCCTCCGAAAAGGGCTTTTGGATTATTACAGCTGCTGCATCCCTGCAACCGGCTCACGTTTCCGATTTGCGCAACCAGACTTTGTTGCAGGCAGCAACCCTGTTTGCCCTCAACCGCAAAAACCATTTTTCCAGTGCGGACAAAGACGACGCCACCACCATCTCACTCGCCACTTTTTACGAAGCCCTGTTGCGCTATGCCGATGCAGCAACCCGCCAGTCCGCGCCAGACAGAGAGGCCTCCGCCAACGGCCCGCCGCAACAGACTCCCCTGTTGTTTCATGCAGGCACCGGGGGTTTCGTCAGGGGCAGTGAAAGCCCGCTTTGGAAACTGGCAGAAAACGTTGTCGTGGCCACCTCCATCCCGGGCCGCCGCCCCGGCGCCGAAAGCACGACCGCCGATCCCGACAGTGGCTCGAAACCCGACTCGAAACCAGCAGGCGAAAGTACCGCCCAAAGGCGGAACCCACTTTTGACGCCAACGGCGAGAAACAGATACACGGGCTTTTCCCGCAACCTTGCGTCGTCAGTTTTTATGTCGGCCCCAGTTCCTTTTCGCAAAAATCGCGAAACCGCCGCCCCCACTCCCGTACCGAAAACCGGCAATTCAGGATTGCCCAAACAAGGCACCCAGGAACCGGCCGGGGAACAGAAAACGGATGAAGCGGGTCAGCAGCCCACTGCTCCCGTCACTCCAGAAATCCCCGATGACTGCTGGATGAGTTTCTGGAAAGTGGTGGAACTCCTGAACAGCCGTGAGGTATCCGGAAAGGCAACCGGTTTTGCTCCCATCGATTTTGCCCCGCGGCGATGGCTGGAAATTCAGGCAGAGGCGATCCGATACTGGAGAGTCGCCAAAATCAACACGGGCCCGGCCAGAATCAAGGCCGAGGAAGACGTCAAAAAGCTGACGGAGACACTGGAAAAGCTGCTCGCCGGGATTCTGGCCAACCAGTCGGTCAATTCGCCTTCCAATGAAGAGATCCTTCTGGCCTGGAACAAGTTTCTCGCCGAGGACCTGGCCCCATCCACAGGCCGGTCTCCGTGGCGCGATTCGCGACGCCTTCCAAAAAATTCCTGGAAAAGCTGGGAAACGCAAACCTCTCAATGGCGCAACTACGTCGATACCGTCAGCCAGTTGCCGGGTTGGCTGGAATGGGAAAGAAAACATCCGGGGAATTCTCTGAAAATCACCGAATTGATCACCGCCCTGAAGGCCTGGAACCCCAGCCAGGAAAGTGGCCTGCTGGAACAAAACCTTCCCGATTCGGAACCGATTCTGGCCATTCGCCGGGCCCTGCGACTCGAATTCGATTCAGTTGCCGACGAAGCAATTCAGAAAATTCTGGCGGAGCAAACGCCCCGTCTAACCTGGCAAGATGAACGGATCATTGCCGATCTGCTGGAATCTCCACTTCTGGATTACAAACGTCGCAAAGACATGGATTTGGGGCTGAAGGCACTCGCCGGCAAACCGGAAATGGCCATTCAGCCCGGTACGCAATCCCTTGTGGTAACCCGCCAGCCCGTTCACGAAATTCTGGTCAACATCAGCAACGATCCCACCAGGTCCGAAGGATGGACAAACAGCCAGAACTGGATTCGCCAAATGAACGCGGCGCTCAACTGGGTCGGCAGAGACGCTGGCAGTTCGGCCGACAATTCGTCTGGTGAGGGAAACACCCATCCTGATGCGTCGTCCCTCGCCATCCTGAAAAGAATGCAGGCACTGACCGCAGAGTTCGCGGACCGGACCAGTTTGAACCGGTGGAGAACCGAGTGCCTGGTCGCGAATGTACTGCAGCCTGGATCCATCGCCGACGAACCCCATTGCGGCGCCATTCCTGCCAGCAGCAACGACCGGACGCTCTACGCGGAATTCGAACGGGATGTCTGGCAAATGACCTGCAATGTCGCCGGTTCCACCAACAACTCCGAGAAACGGCAGCTGCAAATCAGGCGGGGTGATGGCGGTGATCCCCAGCAAAAATATTCTCTCGCATGGCGAATCGAGAACATCCCCCCCAACTCCCGATTCACGGCCAACGATATCATCGACCTGTCGCTGGATGACCAGACGGCAATCCCCGATGCTCCTGTCGTCAGGTCCTCGGTTTCAGTACCGGTTGTCATCGCTCCCAAAATCGATTCCACGCCGTTACCCAATGGCGTGCGATTGCTGGTGACGCTTTCCGGAAACGAAGCGGGGACTCCGTTCGAACACACGACCCCGATTCAGGTTTATCTGCCCAATCCCAACCAGGTCGACCTGATCGTGCGCCAGCTTTGGCCCGCAGGACCGCCGCGCGAATTCCGGACAGGCGGCATTGAGGGGAAAGATACGGTTGGGCCCCTGTCAGTGCCCGCCGTCGGCGAATTGACCGCGGGTGAATTCGAGTTCCTGCTGGCGAACCGTTCCTCGACCGGGAAATTTGTGAGGCTGAAAATCTATGCGGCGAACGACCCCCCGGATACCAATACCGCCGAGGCCGGCAAACTGGCCATCGAGGCATTGCCACCCGAGACCCGGCTGATGTTTCATTCTGGCGACCTTCCCGTCGAATTGCCTTCCGGTGAAAGTCGTCCGGTGGTCCTGAAAACTTTTGGTGTGGAGGACCCGTCCAAACCGGCTCCGATCACCGGCAAGGGAAAGTTCGGGCTGGTTTGCCTGATCGAGGAGATGATTCCGGTGCCAACCGACTCGTCTGCCGGGGCGGCAGAGGTGAAGACCTTTCGGGAATCGGGCGATACTTTTGTCAAATACGTGGAGTGGCAGGGTGAAAACCCCTACCCGCAACTGGTCGACGTGACCGACAAATCCTATTCCAATAACCAGGTGAAAATGACCGTCGCTGTTTCCAGCGATAACTGGGATCGCTTCGGACTGAAAAGCCTGCCCGGTCAAATCAGTCTGACCGATGCAGCCGGAAAGAGTTTGGGAGTGACCGTACCGTTTGAGCTTAAGGCAGGAAAACTCTCCTGGCCCGTCAGCCTGGAACTGCCTTCTTCATTCCGGGATCGCGAAGTGTATGCCCACGTCACATTGGGTGGATATCCACGGGCCATCAACTTCCGTTGTGACCTCGGCAATGCACTGGTTGCCGAATCGACGCGGCCCTTTGTCTGGCTGGATCTCGATCGCGTCACCATCATTCCGGAACTGCCGGAAAATTCCAAGCTGATTGCGACCCCGGAGGGGGCCCCGACGATTCTGGTTTTTCCCAACATGACCGAAGTCGGAGTTCAGCCACGAAAAAAAGGCGAGAAAGTCCGCATCGACGAAATCCAGATCCCCTGGAGAATGGATCTGCCGGCCGTTTCCGTCACTGGCAGGGATAGTGCGGCCAGCATTGAACTGGTGGGACAACAAACCGAAAAACGGGAACAGAGAAACGCCGACAGGGTCCTGACACCGACATGGACCGCGAAGGAAGACGGACATCTGCTGCTATCCATTTCGGCGACGGACCTGTTGCTGACCGTTCGAAACGGACCCGACATGAAACTGGAAGGGGAAATGCGCCTGTCGGCCCTGGTCAGGTCGCCCGGAATGGAAATCCCCCCGGCTGCGGCCACCCTGCTGTTTGACACCGAAGCTCCGAGGAAAGGTGAAGTCGTGCGGGTATCCGGCAACCGGGACATGTTCGCCGGTGATACGCTGGTTTTCGAATTCAGTCCCACCGATGCACCGGACGGCAATGCCTCGGGAATCGCCCAGGTCTGGTTTGGACTGACGCGAAGCAATTCGGCTTCCTATGCCGAATGCGAAAAAACATTCGATGCCGAAATCCAGCAGGGAAAGCTGGTGCGGCCACCAAAAAACAAAACCGCAACCTGGAAATACGAAAACGCACCCTGGAAATTCGAGTTAACCTCCGACCTTCTGAAAATCGGAGAAGGTTACATCGGAACAGGCGAGTGGTTTCTGGTTGCCCGCACCGTCGATTTCGCCGGCAACGTGCAGGACTCCAACATGCCCGCCGTGTTTCAATGGAGAGGCCCGAGGCCTCCCAAAGAAGAAAAGTAAGTAACGAAAATCAGGTAACACTGGCTGCGGGCACAAAACCGGATTCCGGACAGGACGATGCCTGCATGGCGTTGCTGGCATGGATTTGATGGCTGAACCCGAATTCCCAGCGTTCTCATCTCTGGCGGCGGAACTGGAAAACACGACTCCAACGGGGGGGTAACCGGACCCGCATGGTTTTCCTGACCACTCCATCCCACCCGGTCGATCAGGCGATGAAGACACTTGGGCAGTTTGCGACGCATGGGCAGTTTGCGTGGTCTGCGTTTACAAAACGCATCTTCAGTCAAATCCTAACGATCTGCATTTCCCATCGCCGAAAAATCCTGTGATGCCCAACCTGCCGGATGTGCCAAATGCCGCTTTCAGTACGGTTTTGATGGCCTGCTGAATTCTGGCACGTGAATTCGCGAACTTTGTATCGGGAAAATGAAATGCAGTCACAGCAACAACGCAAAGTGATCAGGATTTTGTCAATTGCCGCCAGCCTTGGATTGATGGCCGGATCCGCTTTGGCGCAGGATGTCGCGGTGGTCCCGCTGACTCCGCCGTCAACCGTGGCTGCTCCGCAACCACCAATTACGACGCTTTGGCAGAAACTCGGAATTCCGCAAAACACCGTCCGGGTTCGCGACAGCCTGATTAATCGTCGTGGCAACCTTCCTTTCCTTGAAAAGAAGCCGCCTGTTTTGAAACTGGCTGATCCACGAAACCTGATGAAAGGCCAGCCGGAGATGGTCAAGGCTGCGGCCGAGATCAAAATGGCCAAGGACATGAAACCGCAAAAGATCAAGGCGCTGAAGTTTCTCGCCGACGTCAACTGCGGCTGCTACAACAAGGACGGCAAGGTCGAAGCTGCCTTTCTGGAAGCCCTCGACGACTGCGATCCCGACGTTCGCATGGCCGCTATCGAAGGCCTGAGCAAGGCCGCCGGGTCGGACTGTGAAAGCTGCCGCGACCGCAGAAAGAAGCGGCGTGAAAACTGCTCGATCTGCAAGGGCAGTGCCAGCGGATGCAACTCCTGCAACGAGTGCAGCGAATGCTCCCAGTCCTGTGGCGATGAGTGCACTACCAACTGCTGCACCCGCAAACTGCAGGACAAACTGCAGGACATCGCTTATGGAATGACAGATGAAGGTTGCTACAAGGAACCTGTTGCGGAAATCCGGGCGGCTGCCGAAGCCCTGCTGTGCAAATGCCCCTGTGCCACGCCGCTCGAGCCCGAAGAACTGGTTCGTCCCGACCGCATGGCACCGGAAGAACTCGTTCCGCCACCGCCACCCAAAGCCAAACCCACACCCGTGGTTCCCATCGAAGGCGGGCAGACAAATCCTGAAGAGGAAAAAACACGGTGGAACAACGGCTACTCGATGCAGCTGTCCGATTCCAGCCTGCAGCGTGGCTTCTACGCCAGTGCCCGTCCCGTCGAGCTGAGCCTGTCCGACCGCGGCAGTGTGCCAGTGCCATCGATCCTGGCCGGGACAACCCCGGAGGCCCAGCGTCTGGCAGATGCCAGCGGTAGCGGCCAGTACATTTCCAATCCCAATCTGTTGCTCGACTGCAAAACAGTCGCCAACCGTTCGACCGTCGGAGAAATCCTGCTGGAGTTGCCCTTCGCTTCGCAAATCCAGTCAGGATGGCAAGTCGTGGTGGTCGACCGGGAAGGCCATCAGGTGTTGGGAACCATCACCGATGTTGGCGGCCGCCGAATTCTGGTAGCCCTCGACCAGGCCCGCCCCGTCCGTGTCCGCGACGGTGAAACGGTCGGATTCGGTATCCTGGCCCGATAGTTTCCGGGCGAAAAAAGTCCGATGCAAATGACAAACAGGTTCCGGAAATAACCCCGGGACCTGTTTCTTTTTGCCCTGTGCGGATTTAGGACAGGTTCGACCGAAAATTGAAGTTGCAATTTTGCGCCAGGCACGGATTTTTCCGGGTAACCCGACGCAGAGGACGATTTTCCCTCGCTAACGCGTCGGGTTACGCGGAAATCGCAGTACAACGGGTTACCGGCAATGCGCCAACTCAATGGTTCAGACTCAATGGTTCAGAACCGGGCCGCGTTTTGTGTTGCCGGACTGATCTCCTGACTGCTGGACCTGTTCAGCTCAATCAGAACCGCGACCTGTTGTTGCTGGTTCTGCTGACGCATTACGGCGGGCAACTGGAAAATCGCCACACAGGAAGCATTGCCCCAGCTTTCCAGCGTCATCAATTCGGACCATTGATCCGTCGGTTTTTCTCCCAGCAGAAAATGGCGGGCCAGAAACTCTTTCAGGTTTCGATGCTCTCCGGTCCACCCGCGAAAGGTAATCCTCTGCATCTTCTGTGAGCCGTCGAAATACCATGTGATGCAACCGTGCAGATCCTGTGTCCCGGTCCCGGTTACAAGTTCCGTCCGGTAGCCCTGCCAGCCCGTTTCGCTGGTCACAAGCGAAATGCGTGGATACCGCGAACGGATTTCGTCGATCGCCATCTCCATGCGGAAAACCTGAGTCAGGTCCTGAATCGGCATGAACTCCAGCGGCCCTGCCGAAAAGTCCGGCCCGTTCTGGTCGCCTGGAAAAACCCAGGTCTGCCGGCCATGCAGGTTGCTGGTGACACCGGAGGTCATTCCCGGTCCCGGGATCGTTCCGGCCGTGTTGAACGCAGCCGGATTGCCAGCCGAAATCCGGGGATCATTTCCCGCGGTGGACATCATCCACGGAACTCCAATGGCTCCAGCCACAAACAGCGGCATCACCAGATCCCGGGTCAACATCAGAATTTTCCTCAAAAGAAATCGGACTCCTGTCCAATTGTCGAACGATTCCTGGCCACAGATGCAGTTTGCCCCCCGCCGCCGCCAGAACAGTCGCAAACCTGCCAACTGAACCGGATCAACCCCGACAGGCGGGATTATTCCGTACCAAAACAGGCATCCAGCCACTCCGAGTCCACACCCACCGCAGCGGCGGCAAATGCGGTATCATTCGGAAAATCATCCCGTTTCGCAGAAAAGGGCTGGTTGAATTTTTTCAGCAATTGGGCCGCTTCGTCCGGCGGGTATTTCCGGACCAGCTGGCCCAGCAGAGCCTGAAAATCGGGATCGTGCAGCGCCGAACCAAAATGCGGATGTCGCGCGACGAAATGCCCTGGATTGTGACCGATGATTTGCTGGCGGCAAAACTGCGAAACAGAATAAATCCCCAGCATCCAGGCACAAGCCCCGGCAATGGTCATAAAGCGGTCCGACTGGGGAACCTCATTTCGCTCGCGGCATACGCGTCCCAGCCGCAAATAGACAATCAGTTCTTCAAGCAGCGGTTCGTTTAACACAACTGGCAATGCACTTTCGATTTTCCGGATTCCCCTTAACCCAACCATGTTAACACCCCGGTGGATTGTCACCAAAGACGCCTGGCCACACATCGTCCAGGCCCGAATCTGGCTGTCCAACTCAATGCCGCTCCTCCAGATTGTCCGGCATCTTCGCAACTCGCTCGACAGCGACCAGGCTGCCGATGTGCTGGAAATGGCTGAATTGCAAATAGTCGCTGCAAAAAAATTCCCCTCCGCCGATCGTATGCTTTTCACCCGTCAGGGCCTGGAACAGTCGACGGGGCACGTCGTAGCACGGTTTCGGGCCGGGCTGATTCCCACCGACCGGCGCATTGTCGATGCCTGTTGCGGAATTGGAGGCGACCTGATTGCGCTGGCGGAACATCACAACGTCGTCGGAATCGAAATCGATCCGCTGCTGGCCGACATCGCCAGCCACAACCTGCAGGCCTGCAACCGGCGGGGCAACGTGGTCTGTGAATCCTTTTCAAAGTTCGCATTCCAGGACAGCGATTTCCTGTTTGTCGATCCTGACCGGCGCGGCAATGGCCGGCGGACCACTCGCACAGAACAACTGCAGCCGGACTGGCAAACAGTCTGCGAGCGGATTGGACAGCGGTCGGCCGCCGTAAAACTGGCGCCGGCCACACAGCTGGACAGTTCCGATTCCGGCAAGATACATCGCCAGTGGATCGGGTATGACAGGGAGTGCCGGGAACAGGTTGCGTGGTTCCGGCCGGAAAACTTGTGCGGGAACGAATTGTCTGCCGGGATGAAATCAGCCTGGGTCCTCGATGAAAACGGTCGGTCAGAAGCAATCTTCAGCGACCCCGCAGCCTGCGGCCGGACAACACACTCCACGGCCAGTTCCCCTCCCGGCCCAGCATCACCAACCATGGACAGCGAATCCCGGCAGGCCTGGCCGTCCATGGGCGAATTGAATTCGAAGGGCTGGTTGTACGATCCCCACAGTGTTGTGTTCGCGGCCGGACTGACGGTTGAATTATCAAAGAAACTGAATGCCGTGGCGTTCACATACGACTCACCCTATCTGACCGGTGAGGAGTTGGTCCGGACACGTTTGGCTCAGGCTTTTCAGATTCTGGAGTCTGGACAACTGGACCGAAAACGGCTGCTGGCGGTATTGCGGAAGCACGACGTCGGCGCTGTGGAATGGAAACAGCGCGGCGTGGAAAAAAGCGTCTTTGCGAGTTTTGGCCGGATCCAGGGAAAAGGTTCCCAGGCCAGAACGGTTGTTTTGTACCGGTCGGGGCGAAGTCTCAGTTTTTGTCTTTGTTGCCGGATTTGAGACGAACGGATCAAATCTGCGGCGCGTCAAAGATCAGAATCGTGTCACTCGATGGCTGGTGTATCTGTCAGGTGAACATTTTTTCAAAACGGAAAACTTGACTTTTTGTCACCCGTTTTGCCGGTTTTTGGGGGATTTTCGAGAAATAGCGGCAAATTGTATGAACCGAAACCGGCAAATTGCGAACTGTATATGGCACGGATTTTGCGACTCTGAACTCTTTGACCTGGAAAACACCCGTCCGGCATTTTTTTGACTCTGCTTCCTTCAGGGTACAGAAGTGAAAAACAGAATTAACAGCCATGATCCAACGCCCCAGGCCCTGCAAGGGCACCTGCTGGTGGCCAGCCGGGGACTGGAAGGAACTCCCTTCGGGAGAACCGTGATTCTGATCCTGCAACAGAATGACGAAGGGATTTTTGGAGTCATTCTGAACCGGGCCGCCGATTCCAAAATCGCCGCCGAATGGCAGAAAAATGTCAACTCGCCGCAGCATGTTCTGGAACATCTTTACTGTGGTGGTCCACTGGGCGGACCTGTCTTTGCGGTCCATCACGACAACAACCTGGGAGAAATCCAGGTGTCGGATGACTTGTTCGTATCTACCAGCACGGAGTCCCTGGACCGGTTGTTCGTGGGACCGGAACAGCCCTACCGCGTTTTTCTTGGTCTGGCAGGCTGGAAACTCGACCAACTGAAGGGGGAATTGCAGCGAGGCCTGTGGTACCTCCTGGATCGCGACGAATTGGACGTTGTCGAGGCCACCGACCGTTTGTGGGAACGATGCCTGTTGCGATATGGTCGCTCGCGGTTGTGGGAAATCCTCGGCTGCGAAGAGATCCCGGCCAATCCCAACCTGAACTGAAAATCAGCCTCGAGCCACGGATGCTTGCGTGGCCGCGGTCCGGCGCCCTGCCCTACCCCAGGTCTGAAATTGTAAAACTGGTTGCCTGCGTCCAGCCTGATTCGCTAGAATCCAGGCTTTGCGAAAAAATCCCTTCTGGAGAAATCAAAATGCGGCTGTTTTCAACCTTGTTCCTGTCGGTCGGAGTGCTGGTCCTGTTCTCCGGATGTGACAACACCAGCAAGGATTCCGCCACAGGCGGAACGCCCTCGACAACATCGAAACACGATGATCACGATCACGACCACGGTGATGCCGATCACGACCACGGCGATGAGGACCATGATCACGCCGATCATGACGACCATGCCATGCCTCACACCAGTCCGGTTCACAAGGGACACCCAATTGCCGTTTCAGGTGGCGAGTTTGGTGCCGAATGGTGCCATTCCAGCAGCAACGACGTGATCGACATTTATGTGTTGAACAAGGAAGGGACAGCGGACATGCCCATCAAGGCGGAATCGATCAAAGTCCGCCAAAAGAACGTCGAAGACCCGGAAACCTTTGAACTGGCCGCCGTCGAACCGGATGCCGAAGGCCGCACGGCCCATTTTTCGCTGGACAGCCAGCGTCTGAACATTGCCATGACGCAGGGGGTTGAGGTGATTTTCGAGTTTGATGGCAAAACAGCCACAGCCGAAATTCCACCCCACAAAGCCCACTAAACATGGCCCACTAAACATGGCGAACTAATTGGACTGCTCCACTGTTAGTCAGCGGAAGTGCGCTTTCACCCGGTTTTTGTCTGTCGAACGCAGGAACCGAAGACCGGCGCGTTGCCAACTTTTGGTTTCAGGTTGAGCCGTTTTGGCGGTA
>JBGSVU010000556.1:0-2028 GCA_041752775.1 Pirellulaceae bacterium
CACCTCGTGCACCAGGTGCAAGTCGATGTACAGCAGCGCCTGTGTTTCCGAAGGCTGGTAAACAACGTGCTGGTCCCATATTTTTTCAAACATGGTCCGGGGCTGGATGGCAATCATGGGCTTTTACCGAAAAACAGGCGCGACATGCGAATCAGGGTGTGCACGACTGGTGAGGGGCCGGATGCGGATGCCATGGCGGGCATGCGATTACCTGATCACCAATCTGATCATGACCACCATCGAACCCGGGATGCACTTCAAAACTATCTTCAATCAGATGGCGAACTTCAAGCCCCTTGTGGGAGGGCAGGCGTTTTTGAAGGGAAATAGGCCCGAACGGCAACCGGAGCATTCACCGCCGCGAGGCTGCAGTCCGCACAACGCCCGGCATCGTCGCCGCGTATAGAATGGGCAGATCGCTGTGTTGGGGATGGGGACCATGATGACCGAGGTGAAACGTTGGAGTCCGGACGCGGGCATGGGGGGAAACAACATTGGCGACACTGGGTGCCGGTCCTCGGCCTCGTGGGTAGCCTGCTGGTGATCGATATCATCTGGTGGCAGGTGGGCGACAGCTGGAACCTGGTCTGGTTGCTGCTGTTCACGGTGATGCTTCAGGCGATGGCGGCGTGGTTGGCGGTGGGTTGTCGCGGCCCGGCCCGTTTCGGGCTGGACGGGTGTGCGCTGGCCTCGACCGTGGCTGCCCATTTGCCGGTTCTGGTACAGACCTGGCTGCCTGTCAGACCGGGGATGGCAGGAGTCGGAGCGGTGTTCTTTGCCTGGTACCTTGCCGTAGTCTGGCTGATTGCGTTCGCGGCCGTATTTCTGTTGATGCGTTCCCGTTTTCAGCGGCTGAACGATACGGCGGGGCCCGTCCCACGCCTGCAGGTCGCAGATTTGATGATCGTGATCACGTTTATCGCCCTTGTGTTGGGTGTATTTTCCCGCTGGGGGTGGTTTGACCAGCGAATGACAATGGTTGCGGAGGGTGCAGCAGGTGGCCAGGTCTGTGCCGCGGCGTTTGGTTTTCCGATATTGGGACTGGTGGTTTCCGGTATGGCTGGAGTGCCAACGTTTGCCCTTTCGATGCATGTTGCCGGATGCTGTTCGGGAACAACCCGCTGGATAACCGGGCTGGTCGTGTTCTGTGCAGCGCTGTCGGGTGCTGCCCTGATGGAAGCGTGTGGGGGGACTCGCTGGATGGCTGGCATGGAAGGAATCGGGTTGTGCGCTGCGGTCCTGACCTGGTTCACTTCCCTGTACCTCGTTTTTCAGTTGTTGCAGGTTAGCGGGAATTTCGGCCGTCAGGGTGATCCAGTGGCGTGAAACAAAATACTGCAGGGTGGGGCGGTTGTGACAGACTGGCTGTCCCGAAAACCTGCCATGGTGACACGTTTATGTCGCTGCCAGTTGCGGTTAAGATTGGATCCCGGCGGATCACCGCTGACCCGCGTTAGCATTCAATTGCCGAATCAGTCAGTTTTTCGGTCACCTGATTTTCTGGGATACAGGATTTACGATGAGTTCAACTTTGGAAAACAGCACCTGGCAACATGTCAACTATTGCTGGGACGCTGCCCGTGCAGCAAAACTGGATGGCGTGGAATTGCTGGTGTACCGTTCCAACATGCTGGGCGACGACGGACGAATCACCAACACTGGAGGGGGCAACACTTCCAGCAAACTGGTGGAGCGTGACCCCCTGACGGGTGAAGAGGTGGAAGTATTGTGGGTCAAGGGTTCCGGCGGCGATTTGCGGACGAGCCGCGCCGGGAATTTTGCGTCGCTTTACATGGACCGGCTTCAGGGCCTGAAATCGCTTTACGCCGCTGCTCCCGAACGGGGATGCAAAACGCCGATCGAAGACCAGATGGTGGGGTTCTATCCACATTGCACTTTCAATCTCAACTCGCGGGCGGCGTCGATCGATACGCCACTGCATGCTTTTGTTCCTTTCCGCCATGTCGACCACACGCATCCCAACTCGGTAATTTCGGTTGCGGCCTGCCGGCGATCCCGGGAAATCAC
>JBGSVU010000557.1:0-7314 GCA_041752775.1 Pirellulaceae bacterium
GTCGCGAATTGTTTCCTGGTCATCGGGGACAGCTCTTTGGGCAGCGCGAGTGACTGTCACTGCGGTTGGCGTTTGGATCGTTGTCTGGACAGTGACCCATCTGCAGGTTTCACACAAACAGCAGAATGAAACGGCGATTCGCCAGCGATTCGCCGACGGGTTTTTCGGCGTGACGATAACCGGAGGCGTTCCCCAAACTGCTACTGAAATGTTTTTTGGCAACGCACGTTCCAACAGCCGTGCGATTAGCCAGTTCATTGGGCGTTCAGACGACGCAAATGCAACGAAAAATCTGGCCGGGACTCAATTCGTTCTTCCGGCATTGCCTGAAATTGAACCGTTGCAGGTTGAGACTGCTGGTAACCTGCCAAAGCTTGAACCCGGCGACAATCAGATTGAGAATCAACTGTTGCCCTGGTTGCCATTTTTTTCGCGGGAAAATTTGTGGAGGTTGTGGGCCTGTGTTCCCTGGAAAAACGAATGGGACCCGGTTGCTGCAAAGTGGGTCGAAGCGAACCGGGACCAAATCGACCAGGTTCTGGGCCGTCTTCCAGCTCTGGTTGAAAACTTGCCATGGACGGCCAATGCCAGTGATTTCGAGAGTCCCTGTAGTGCCGCAACCATCGCAGCTCTTGCCGATTTGGTCGCCATTGTTTCCATGAATGATTTGGGAAGGAATTCACCGGAACAGGTGGTTGCAAGAGTACGCGGTCTGGAGCAGCTTGAGAGGGTCTTGGCCCAGTCCGGCGATCTTCAAAGTTCCGTTCTGTTACAAATGAACGTACTGCGTCTGATCGCCCATTTGCGAACCAGTTCCCGGGCAACGGAGGCGGACCGCAGTTACATGGAGTCCGTTGTCAGTCGACTAGCGAATCAGAAGGTCGATTGCGGGCGGATTCGACAGATGCTTGGACGCGACATCTTCACCCAGGGAATGGCAGATCTTTCAGCGTACAGGGAAAAGCGGGAAGTTGTCGCGACCGTGAAAGATCCGGAGGCAATCCAGTTTCCCGACAAGATGCTGAGCCGTTACGCGCAGTATTCGGACTGGCGCGCTGTTGGCAGCGCATGTCGCTCGGATTTTGATCAGTGCACGGCGCTAATTAATTCGGCCGATTCCTTTGCAGTTCTGCGGGACAAGATGATTGCGCAGGAAGAAACGTTTCAGATAAGGTATTTTTCGGGATCACAGGCTCCGTCCGTCATTACTTCGATTGTCGGACTGCCTTCCGCCAAAGCAGGCCATTTCAGCCGTCGGTCCTGGTTTGCGATGCTCACGCTGAATCGAACTCTGACTCGGCAGGGACTGGTGATGACACGGGCCAGAATGATGCAGATTGGGGCCGCGAACAACCGCTACCACGAGGATCACCAGACATGGCCGACGAGACTTGAGCAGTTGCAGGGGAGGTACCTGGCGACCGTTCCAGTCGACCCATTTACCGAAGAACCGTTTCAGTATTCAGTCCATGGAACGTGGTATCGGCTGAGTTCGTTCGGTGGTGACAAACTGCAGTACTGGGCACGCAGGTTCGAGCCGGATGATGAAAATGCCAGAGATGTGATTTGGCAAGAACCCGATGAGGCGTTTGAGAAATTCGTTGGCCGCCTGCCAGCTCTCATGGAAGCTAACACAGCGACTCAACTCAGATTCAACGGTGATTTTTCAGATTTCGAACTCTGGAAATAGGAATCCGTGCGCGTTGGCACCCGTTTTTCCATTCGCGGTTCGATTTGCAAATTGGTCTCAGTCGGTTTCAGTCGATTCCGTATTTTTCCAGCAGGCGGTAGAGGCTGCGGCGGCCGATGCCGAGCGCGCGGGCGGTGCGGGTTTTGTTGTGGTTGTGACGCTCGTACACCTGCTCCACATGCAACCGGTTCAGGCTTTCCAGATCCACCGGTGATCCGGCAGCGGGCATCTGGGTGGGCTGTTCGATCCCGGCGATGATTTCTGGCGGAAGGTTTTCGCGGGCGATCTCGTCCGATTCCGCAAGGATTTTGGCCCGCTCAATCGCGTTGTGCAGTTGCCGGATATTGCCAGGCCAGGAGTAGCGGCACAATTCGTCCATCAGCGCCGCGTCGATCGTCCATTCGTCGCCGAGAAAATGGCGGATCAGCAGCGGAATGTCGCCTTCGCGGCTGCGGAGGGGAGGCAGGCGAATCCCGAGAACGTTGATCCGGTAATAGAGGTCTTCGCGAAAATTACCCCGGGCAACTTCGGCACCGAGGTCGCGATTGGTGGCGGCGATCAGGCGGACGCGGACACTCCGCTGCTTCACGCTGCCGACACGCCGCAGGCTGCCGTCCTCCAGAACCCGCAACAGTTTGGCCTGCAGCGGTCCGGCCAGTTCACCGAATTCGTCGATGAACAGTGTCCCGCCGTCGGCGATTTCGAACAGGCCCGGTTTGGCGGCAATCGCGCCGGTAAAAGCCCCTTTTTCATGGCCGAACAGTTCGCTTTCCAGCAATGGCTCGGGCAGGGCCGCACAGTTGATCACCACCAGCGGTTTGTCGGCCAGGGGGGAGCGCTGGTGAATCGCGCGGGCCACCAGTTCCTTGCCGGTGCCGCTCTCGCCTTCGATCAGCACCGGTTTGTCGGTCTGGGCAGTCTTTTCGATCAACCGAAAGACTTCCTGCATCGCGGGCGAATGGCCGATCATGCTGGCGGGCTGGACCGACTGTTGCAGGACATGTTTCAGTTGCCGGTTTTCACGCTGCAGTTCCCGCGCGCGAAAAGCCTTTTGAATGACCTGGTCCAGCTCATTCAGCCGGGCGGGTTTCGTCAGAAAATCAAAAGCGCCCTGCTTCATCGACTGCACAGCATTTTCGATCGTACCTCCCCCCGTCAGCATAATCGCCTGCAAGTCGGTTTCCTGCTCGCGCAGGCGCTCCAGCAACTGCAGGCCGGTCACGTTGGGCATGTGAATGTCGATGACGGCGACATCGAAGCTCTGGGCAGCGACCATTTCCAGTGCTTCCTGGCCATCCCGCGCCGCTGTGACCCGATAACCGAGTTTCTGGAAATAGTGGCTGGCGGCCTCGCGAAAGTCCTCTTCATCATCGACTATCAACAGGCGGATTCTGTCGCGATCAACCAGATTCATATCGTTCCGTGCAGGCATGGTTTCGTGGATTCGATTGGCATTTCGTACAATCATGATAGCTGGCCCAGTGGCAATGCGAGCGTAATGGTCTGCCTGGTCGTGCGGCAATCCGGCTGGAAAAATGGCTTGTGAAAAGGGGGTTATACTGGGGCCGCAGTGACAGGCTGTTCCGTTCCGGCCCGCAAGTTCAAAACGGGGCAAGGTGCGTGCCGCAACACGTGTTCGGCCACGCTGCCCATCAGCAGGCGAAACAGACCGGTCCGGCCGTGGGTGGTCATCACGATCAAGTCACAGTTTTCTTTCTGCGCGAACTCGCAAATGGACTCGGCGGGCTCGCCGCGCACCACTTCATGCCGAACCGCGATGCCGGAGCGGGAGGGACGGATGGTTTCCAGTTTGCGCCGCTCCTCGTCCACCGCGGCATTGACGCTGGGAATGGCAAACCCGCTGGAGGCGGGCAAATCAGGTATGGCGACATACAGCAACACCAGTTCCCCGCCCCGCCCGGCATCGACCAGCGCCGCCGCCAGATCAATGGCCTGACGGCTGTTCTCCGACAAATCGATCGGGCAAAGAATGCGTTGAAAATTCATGGCAGAAAGGTTTCGGACTAAGTTCACCCGGTTACCCGCGCTGGTTTCCGGCCGTACAAAAAGGACCCGGAAGCGTTTTTAAAAGCAAACTGTGTGCCGTTGAAGTTGGCGGGGTTTTCCGGCAAAACTGGCCCGTTTCAGACCAGACGCGAAATGTGCGGCGTGCGATTTCGCACAGCGGCGCGACAGCCCGCGGCACTTTCCTGAAAAACTTCCACCTTCACGGTCAGTCTGCGGATTCCGCAAGGCGGTAGCCGACACCCTGTTCGGTGATGATCAACCTGGGGCGTGCGGGTTCGGCCTCGAGTTTTTTGCGGAGGTTGGCCACGAAGACGCGGAGGTAATGATTCTCGTGCGCGCTGTGGGGTCCCCAGATTTCTTTCAACAGGTTGCGATGAGTCATCACCCGGCCGGCGTTTCGGGCCAGCAACGCCAGCAGATCGAATTCCTTTTTCGTCAGCCGAACCTCGTTTTCGTCGAGGAAGACACGTCGCGAAACCAGTTCGATGCGCACGGGTCCGTGACGGTAGGTCTGCAAAAGTGTTTCCGCATGGGCTGAACTCCTGTTGTGATGCCGAATGGCGACGCGCAGGCGAGCCAGGAGTTCCCCCACACCAAACGGTTTGGTCAGGTAGTCATCGGCACCTGCATCGAGCGCGGCAATCTTCTCCCGCTCCTGATCCTGTGCGGAGACAACAATGATGGGCACCGTCGACCACTGCCGGATCCCGGCAATCAGGGACTTGCCGTCGCCGTCGGGCAGGCCCAGATCAAGAACGATCAGGTCCGGTGGTTCCTGGGTAATCATTCGCAATCCAGTTTGAACCGTATCCGCTTCGGCCACGCGATAGCCTTCGGCTCCCAAACTTGCGCGCAGAAACTTCCGGATCGGTACTTCGTCTTCGATCACGGCGATTAATCGGCGTTCGGCCGGGTTGTCAGTCATCATTCGGTACCGCTGTTTTGTGAGTCTTTGTTGTGCTCATCTGCATCCGGTGGCAATTCAGCGGCAACCAGTTCCAGCCGAAAGACGGCACCACCCGATTCGGCATTGGAAACCGTAATCTTTCCGCCGTGAGCATCCATCACTGCTTTACAAATTGCCAGTCCCAACCCTACACCCCGTGAATCCGTCAGGGCCTGCTCTCCCCGCTGGAATTTTTCAAACACTCTTTCTTCGTCCTTTTTTGAAATCCCGGGACCGTGGTCCGCGATTTCCAGAATCGTTTGACGGCCTTTTTGCTGGCCGCGAATTTCGATTGCAGTGCCGGCCGGTGAATAGCGGCAGGCGTTTTCCAGCAGGTTGAGGAACACCTGCTCCATCAAAACATTGTCACAGTGGGCCAGCAACATCGACGGCTTCAGCTCAATTCGGACCGCCCGCGAACCCAGAATGTGTTCGAGTCGGCCGAGGGCTGATCCCAGCAATTCTTCGACAGGAAACCACTCCTTCGTGACTTCGACTTGTCCTGAAGAAAGCTGGGTCAGTCGCAACAGATTTTCTACCAGACGGGACAGTCGGCCGGACTCTTCGTGAATCGTCTCAAGCAGTTCAAGTTGTGTCGCCGGATCCAGTTTTGAATTCGCATGCAGCATGCTGCTCGACGCACCGCGGATCACCGCCAATGGGGTTCGCAAGTCGTGTGATACAGACGCCAGCAAGGTGCTGCGAAGCTGTTCTTTTTCGACGGCCGTCGTCGCTTCATGGCTTTCAATGGCCAATCGGTCCCGCTCCAGCGCCAGCGCCAATTGCGAGGCGTACGCTTCCAGAACCCGCCTGGATTCGGGAATGAACAACGGCCCCACATCTTCGGCCTGAATCGCCAGAACCCCCATCGCCCCCGCCGGCGAGAGCAACGGCAAATAGGTCGCCTGAGATGCAGCGAGCGTGTCGGTACCGCGCCCCGCAAACTTTTCGTGCTTGAAGGCCCAGCGAGCCACAGCCAGTTCCGACGGATTCGCCGCAAACGATGCTTCGCGATGGAGAACCGGTCTCAATATGCCATCTTCTGGCAGCAGTACGATCGCCTGAACCTGAAACAGTTCGGTGACTGCCCGTTCGGCTTCCGACGCAAGAAACTGTTGCCCATTGATTCCTGACAGCTTTCTTCCCAGTTGGTACAGCGCTTCGGTCTGGCGCGTATTCCGCTGCGTTTGCCAAAGTGTCTCACGCAGCCGACCCGTCAGGGCGGTCACAACCAGGCCAACCACCGTCATGACAGCGAATGTTACCAGATACTGCGCATCGTCGACCACAACGGTGTAATAGGGTGTGGTAAAGAAAACGTCAAACAGCAAAACCGCACCAAGTGAGGCAACCACAGCGTGCCAGCGCCGATAACTGAGCGCGACGCAGACGACGCCGAGCAGGAATGCCATCACGATGTTGGCGTCCGAAGCACCGAACCAGTCCAGTAGCCAGGCCAGGCTGGTGGCCAGGCCCAAAATGCCAAACGTGCCGAGCCATTCCAGTGGTCGCGAGCCAATCAGCGCCGAACGGGTTTGAGCTCCGGGAGCGTTGCCTGCCACCGAATCGCCATCCGCCTTGCCCTGAATCACGTAAATATCGATCTCGCCACTGTCCTGAATCAACCGGTCGGTGACCGAGGCACGTTGACGAAACCAGCGGCGAGGTGCTTCAGACTTGCCAATCACAATCTTGGTAACATTCTTCCGCCTGGCCAAAGCCAGTGTTTCGGCTACCAAATCACCACCAGCCAGGGTGACCGTCTCTGCACCCAGTCGCTCGGCGAGTCGCAGGTGGTTGACCAGGCGGTTGCGTGCCGCGGATGACATGTGCTGTGTCGATGCATTTTCAATGTGGACTGCCACCAGCCCGGCCTGAATGGCATTGGCCAACCGTTTCGCCGAGCGTATGACGGAGGCTGACGAAGGACTTGGTCCGACGCACACCAGCAGCGTTTCACCAGTGGGCCAGACCTCGCCAGCTCCGCGCCCATGACGGGCTGTTTCCACATCCGCGTGAACACGTTCCGTTACACGCCGCAGGGCAAGTTCCCGGAGGGCGAACAGATTCTCTTTGCGGAAAAAGCGTGCGAGTGCCCGTTCGGCCTGAGCCGGTACATAGACTTTACCGTCCTTCAGTCGCGCGAGCAGCTCCTCCGGTGCGATGTCAACAATCGAAAGTTCATCTGCTCGCCGGAAAACATCGTCGGGGACGGTCTCACGGACCACAATCCCACTAATCTTTGCCACGACGTCGTTCAGGGATTCAACATGCTGAACATTGCAGGTTGAGTAAACATCGATACCGGCCTGCAACAACTCCTCGATATCCTGCCAGCGTTTGGAGTGCACGGATTGCGGCGCGTTGGTATGAGCCAGTTCATCGACCAGAATGATCTCCGGTTCCCGCGCCAACGCAGCGTCAAGACTGAACTCCTGAAGCGTTGCTCCGCGATGATTGACTTGCCGCAGGGGTAACTGCTCAAGGCCTTCGACAAGCGCCTCGGTTTCCTGTCGCCCATGCGGCTCCACATAACCAACCACCACATCGTGACCCTCGGCCTTGAGACGCTGGGCTTCCTGCAGCATGGCGTAGGTCTTCCCCACGCCTGCCGCATAGCCGAAGAAAATCTTCAGCTTGCCCCGCTGCC
>JBGSVU010000558.1:0-3227 GCA_041752775.1 Pirellulaceae bacterium
ACCAGCGCCTACTGTTTGACCACCGACCCCGACGGGTCGGTCGAAAAAGACTATTTCCGAGCCGCCGGACAGAACGGTATTCCCTGCTGCTTCATCGTGGGAAAAACCGGATTAATCGAATGGATTGGCCACCCCATGGAGATGGACACACCTCTGGAAAAAGTCGTCGCAGGGACCTGGGACCGCGATGCCTACAAAAAATTTGAGGACTTCAAGTCCAGCGTTTCCGAAAAGATGCGGGAAGGAGATACGGAGGGAGCCCTGGAGCTGCTGGCCGCCGCCCGCAATGACTTCGCTGGGGATGCCGATTCGCTGGGCCTGATCAATCGCCTGGAGTTTCGCGTAAAAGCCACACCTGCCATCGAAAAAATCCAGAACGGTGACATCGACGAAGGGATGGCCATGCTGGACGAGTTGGCCAAATCCGCGGCGCCAGACCAGGTTGCTGAACTCAATGCCATGCGATTCGGACTGATGATGCAGCAGGAAGAGCACGACAAGGCTGCCGTTTACCTGGCGGAAATGGCCAAAGCTCCCAATCCGGATCCCGAAATGATCAACCAGTTCACCTGGCAGATTTTCGAAATGGCTGCTGCCGATGAAGATTTTTCCAAACCGCTGATCGAAGCAGCGACGGCAGCCACCGAAGCCGCCGTCAAGGCCGATCCGGAAAACGGAATGATTCTCGACACGCTGGCCCATCTGCTTCACCACCAGGGAAATATCGACCGGGCCCTGGAAATCCAGACCCGGGCGATGGAAAACCCTGGCCCCGCCGCAGAGGACATCAAGTCGTTCCTCGAACAGCTGAAAAAGGAAAAAGCAGGCGGCTAGATTCGTTTGCGGCCTTCGGCAACAACGCAGTTTGCGAGTAACAACGAAGTTTGCCATTTGCAAAGCAAGCTGGCTATAACCCTGGGTGAACCACCCGCCAAAAGGGATTCACCCGAACAGGAATCGCGCGGACCGATGCTGAGCAGCATCGGTCCGTTTTTGTTGCGCGAGACGTAAGTGCGTTGTAACGGAGCAGCGCAAGCTGCCCGGTGCTGTTGCGACTGCAATGTTGCCACCGGAGAGCTCGCGCCCTTCCGCTACCTTACACCTTGTTACTATTCACCGGAGGGTTTGCGCCCTTCCGCTATTTTTTGTGCGGTCATGGCCCACGCCAGATTTACCAACTAGACTGTGGTTCGGAATGCATCCCGTGTCGCAAACCCGAAACATTCATTTTCATCCGACATAACCATGCCAGCCAATTTCAGTCGCCGACAGTTTCTTTCCACCGGACTGCGCGTTTCCGGAGGCCTTGCGGCGGTGTTGTACGCCGGACACGCCTCGGCCCTGCCCCGCTCTGCATCGCCCAGCGTAAAGCTGAACATTGCTGCGATCGGAGTTGGCAACAAGGGCCGGCACAACATCGACCAGATCACAGATCACAACTGGGTTGCCTTCTGTGATGTCGATACAAATTTTCTCGATGCCTGCAATGAAGCTCACCCGGGCGTCAGGCACTACCGGGACTATCGCAGGATGTTCGACGAGATGGCGGGCCAGATCGACGCCGTGATCGTTTCGACGGCCGACCATACGCACGCGCCCGCCACTTCGGTTGCGCTCAGTCTGGGCAAGCACATCTACTGTGAAAAACCGCTGACGCACACCGTCGCCGAGGCCCGCACCATCGCACGGCTGGCGGCGGAACAGCGGGTCGCCACACAAATGGGAATCCAGATTCATGCCGAATCGAATTATCGACGGGTCGTGGAACTGATTCGCGGCGGAGCAATCGGAACGGTCAGTGAGGTTTTTACCTGGTGCAACAAGGGATGGTCCGACGGCCGGTTCCGGACGGCCGCAGACAAACTGCCGCCGAACCTTGACTGGGACTTGTGGCTGGGGCCCGCTTCACTGCGGCCCTATTGTGAAAACGTCCACCCGGCCGACTGGCGGCGATTCTGGGAGTACGGATCGGGAACCTTTGGCGACATGGCCTGCCATGTGATGGATTTGCCGTTCTGGGCTCTTGATTTGCAACGTCCGACGAGCGTTTCGGCGACCGGCCCCGAACTGCATCCGGACGGAGCTCCAGCGTGGTGCCAGGCGACCTATGAGTTTCCCCGCGACGGTGCGGCTCCCCTGAAGTTTCACTGGTCGGATGGCGGAAAGAACTTTGATCTCGTGAAGAACACCCTGGATCCCGAAGGCAAACCCTATTCCGACTGGGGACTGGGCGTGCTGTTCGTGGGTGACGGCGGAATGTTGCTCGCCGACTATGGCCGGAATGTATTGTTGCCGGCCGACAAGTTCATGGATTTCAGGGCACCGGAACCGACGATTCCCGATTCGGTCGGGCACTGGAACGAGTGGACTCATGCCTGCAAGACGGGCGATCCGACGACTTGCAGTTTCGACTACGCCAGCCGGCTGACGGAAACCGTGCTGCTGGGTATCGTCGCATTTCGCAGCCAGCAACCGGTGGTCTGGAATCCTGAAACGATGGTCGTACAGGACAATCCACGGGCGCAGCAACTGCTGACCAAAGAATACCGCAAGGGATTCGAAGTCGTGGGGCTGGGGCGGGGCGACTGAGGCGGGAACAGGTTCCCGGTGTGGATTTCCGGATGCCGGTCACTCCGTGGGAGTTGCCAGCACAAAAAAAGTCACGCCATGCCGCTCCATCGCCATGGCGTGACTTCTATCCTGAAACGGGACGATCCGTGTCCCTTCCTCCCGCAAGAGGTTTCACTGAAGTTAATCGACCGGCGAAAACGGCAGAGGCGAGAAAAATTTGCCCGATTGGGGGCAATCCTGGAAAATTTGCTGTCAGGTTGTTCCGGTCAGAGAAAATCCGCGGCCGTTGTGGCCGAAAATCCGCCAAAAATTGACTGTAAAAAATGCTTGCAACCGGGATGGGGGCGATCCCGATTCCGAACCGCATGCGGATCGCCTGGCCCACACAGGGCCTGCGTAAAAAGAACAGACCTGAAAAACAAACCGGTAAGCGAGGGGCCTGCGCCAGCGACGGCTGCCAGCAGACGAGGGACCCCGGATTCAACTCCGGTTGAAACCTGGTTGCCGAATGATGAAAATCGGTGGCCCTGATGGACGCTGGGACACGGCAAACGCTGCAGCCCGGTGACCCGGTGGTGACCGGCGACCCGGGCAATGACCACCGGGGATTGTTCGGGCAGGGATTGTTTTTCAGCGGATGGTGTGCCGATGGCAGG
>JBGSVU010000559.1:0-7069 GCA_041752775.1 Pirellulaceae bacterium
TGGACCTGCCCGAAGTTTCCCTGGTCGCCATTCTCGATGCCGACAAGGAAGGCTTTTTGCGCAGCGAGACTTCCCTGATCCAGACGATTGGACGTTCCGCCCGCAACGTCAACGCCAAAGTCATCCTGTACGCCGACAAAGTCACCGAATCGATGGCCAACGCCATGGCTGAAACCGCCCGGCGCCGGAAGATCCAGCAGGCGTGGAACGAAGCCCACGGGATCACACCGCAAACCATCCAGAAAAACATTCGCAAGGGAATCGAAAGCGAACTGGAGTCACATCGTCGGGCCAACGAAATGGTCGGACAGAAAGACGAAACGGTTTATATCACCGAGGAATACATCAACGAACTGCAAACCGGGATGCTGGAAGCCGCTGAGTCGCTGGATTTTGAGAAAGCCGCCCACCTGCGCGACCGGATCGCATCGATGCGCGATGCGATCGGCGAACCGATGAAAGTGGTCGAATCAAAGGCTGGCTACAGGAAATCCGGCCGCCGCGGCCGCAAACTGTCCGGCGAAACCCGACCCACCAAAATCCCCCGTCCGCGAAATCCAGACGGGTAACCGGGATCACTACCGGAGTCGCCGCCAACAACGGCAGGACCTGTGCGGACTGCTGGAGGCGTGCCAGTTCGTGGCTGTCAGAAATCACCGCAGGCCGATGCTGATGGCTCAGGCGATGAAGAAGTAGGCCACCAGTTTGGCATACTCCAGCCAGATCGGCGAATTGATTTCGGCGCTGTCGGCAGGCGCCGAAGCCGAATAGACCTGGACCGATACGCCTCCAGGGAAAGCTCGTTGAAAGCAGAGCCGGCTGCGACGGGTGTGGGGTGCCGAAGTGACAACGACCAGGCGTTTGATTCCCGTTTCCTGCCTGGCCAGTCCGCGGGCTTCGCTCAAAGATCCCAGCGCGGTTGATGCATCAGCCTGAATCAGGGAAATGCAGTCGCGGGGCACGCCGTGGAGAGCCAAATAGTCGATTGCCCGTTGCGTGCGAGTGTCCAGTTCGCCCCTTTTGAAGTTGAATCCGGCAGGCTGGTTCTCTTCCAGCAACAGGATCCGCGGCACCCGTTTCCGGTGATAGAGATCCGACGCGATTCGCAGGCGTTCCCACGAGGCATGACCGTCGGCCATAACATAGGCGATATCGCCCCTTGCATCCTCGTCGTGAACGTACAGGGGATACGACACAATTCCCCGGACCGAAGGGATCGACATCAACAGGGTTACTGACAACCACACCCACACCAGCAGAAAACAGCGCCGTTTCCATTTGTCGGTGCGTCCGGTTGCAGAAACTGACGTCGCAACGGACGGCACCAGACCGGCAACCACCCGGCTTCTGTATTTTTTGGACACACTGCACTCCAGGGTGGTGATTCAGGATTCAGGGAATGCCGCGCACGATGGTTGGTCCAGCCAGTCTGGTCAACCAGACCGGCAGCCCTTTCCAGATCCCGACCAGCCGCTGTTTGCCAATGGAATCCACCCGCATTTCTGCCGGATCACCCTTGCGAACATAGTATTGCCAGATTGCAGGATGGGGTTCTGCACCCCATTGTGCCTTGAACCTGTACGTCCCGCTCCCAAGGCTGCTGCGGCCGAAATCAAAGACCCCGCTTCCGCGAATGATCTCCCACACGATCGGCGTCAACACGGCCTTTATCGGTTTTGCCGGAACCATTACGATTCCGGAACCCCATGGGCTGTTCCTGCTCGGGATTGCCGGAACCCTGTTGGGACTGGGCCGGCGCGGGAGACAAATTCTGCAGCAGATTTGCCCGTCGCAGAACAACAGAAAGAAATTCGCCCAACCCTGGCGTGTGCAGGGTTACCGGCAAACGACCCCGGCTAAATCGGTGCGGGGTCATTTTATTTCAACCATTCGCGACTCCCTCTGCAGCTCGCCCAGCATCGCTTTCAGCCGCTCGCGGATCTGGTTCATGAGCGTTTACAGACCGTTGCCGACCCTGACCAGTCGCTCGACGAGCGGCAGATGGGGCGCGGGTCGCCAGGTCAGCCCGTGTTCAATGTCGCTCAGCACGGCGTTGGCCGCCCGCTCCAGATCGCCCTGGTAAATGTATTTGATCCCGACGGGATGAACGACAACTTTGCCGCCATTTTCTTTCTCGCGCCGTTTGGCTGCAGTCCTTGCAATAAAGGCCGGACCTTCCATCAGCGCCATCAACTGGTCGTTGGTGCGGCTGGTTGTTTCTTCGGGAAAAATCAGCAGCGGCCGCCCGGCCGTCTGCAGGATCCGGACATGGCCGGGCTGGATCAGGCCACATCAGAGACAGAAGTATCGTCCTGTCCGGAATCCCGTTCGTTCCCGTTTACAATTTCCGGACCTGGATACCCGGCAGGGAAATCGTCCCGGTCCGCACCGGAGCCGATCGCCCCCATCTCACCGATTCCAGACAACGCTTCTGCCTCTGATCTGTTTGCGTCGGTTGTTTCCCCAGTCGCCGTTTCACCAGTCGCCATCTGGCCGTCGCGCGGGGTCCATTCGGTGACCCTCGCTTCGTTCGGATTGATGGCGCCGGCGTATTTTTCCGGCATCCGGCAATGCACGACGACCTCGGTTTCCGTGTATTTTTTTGAGATGATTTCGCCGTGCCGCGCCAGCCACGCGACCAGCTTGCCATTGTCGACAGTCGTTTCGACCACGATGTCGCGAAAAGAACGGCTGAGTATTTCGCTGACACGTTTGTGCAACAGTTCAAATCCCTCACCGGTCCGTGCACTGAGCGAAACAGCCTGGTTGTAACGGTTTCGCAAACCGTCGAGGACCGTGGGGTTTTCGATCGCGTCAATTTTGTTCAGGACCAGCAGCGTGTCTTTTTCGTCGATCCCCAGCTCGTGCAGGACTTTGTAGACCGCCGTGATCTGGGCCCACACGTCGGGGCTGCTCGCATCGGCCACGTGCAACAACAGATCGGCCTGGTTGGCTTCTTCCAGAGTAGCCCTGAAACTGGCAATCAGCCGGTGCGGCAGGTCGCGAATGAAACCGACCGTGTCACTGAGCAGCACCGGGCCCCAGCTGGGGAGCGTCCAGCGGCGCGTGCGGGTGTCGAGCGTCGCAAACAGTTTGTCTTCGGCCAGCACATTGGCGTTGGTCAGGGCATTCATCAGGGTGCTTTTGCCGGCATTGGTGTAACCGACCAGCGACACGCTCATCATGCCGCGACGGGAGCGGACCAGCTGTTCCTTGCGGCGTTCAATCTCATTCAAATCCATCCGCAGGTCGTGAATTCTTTTCTCAACCAGTCGGCGGTCGACTTCCAACTGTTTTTCACCAGGCCCGCGCATCCCGACACCCATTTTGATCCGGGAAAGGTGCGTCCACATCCGTTTCAGGCGGGGCAGCGAGTACTCGAGTTGGGCCAGTTCGACGGCCAGCCGCGACTCCGCCGTCTGCGCATGCGTGGCAAAAATGTCCAGAATCAGTTCGGTCCGGTCGAGGACTTTGACCTTCAGCAACTGCTCGAGATTACGGGTCTGACCGGGCGAAAGGTCGTTGTCGAAGATCACGATATCGGCGGCGTGAAACTCAACCAGACGCTGCAACTCTTCGGCTTTGCCATGTCCAATATAATAGGTGTTGTCCGGTTTTTCGCGCCGCTGGACCATCGATCCCATCACGATCGCACCGGCTGTTTCGGCCAGGCCGCGCAGTTCCTCCAGCGGATCGTCGCATTCGATTTGCCCCGGAAGGATGGCCCGTACCAGCACAGCGATCTCTTCCTTGACCGCCTGGGCTCTGTCTTGATCGTGCACTCTGTGGTTAGTCCTTTCGAAAGGGGGCTGGGTCATGGGCAAATTCTGGCAATTGCCCAAATCCGCCGACTGCAGTTTCCCCGACACTGTTTTCGCACCGCTACTGGAATGTAGCATAGTATTGTTCGCATCGACCGGGCGGGAAAGCGCCGGACCGTATGCAGCCGTTCGGCAAATCCCGTGCCGGATTCTGATTCGTCCGGCCGCCACCCTTTTCTTCCGGCAATTCCGCCTTCCGGCCAGTCCGCCGTCCAACAAATCCGGGTTGCTGGTGTAAGATATCCGGTTTTCGTCACCTGCAGCCGCCGAAAAAACAAAAGCACGGTGTTCTGGCTACCAACGTTGGGTCCAGCCTTTGATAATTGACAAGTCCAATGGGACGATTCCGTTTCAGCCAACTGTCGTTGCGCTGGGTCGCGCTGCGCCTGATCCGCTGACCGCGTTGTCGAGATTGGCCCCGCAATTGCCCCACACACTGCTGTTACACAGTGGCGTTCTGGTACACAGTGGTGATCTGTTACACGGTGGTGATCTGTTACACGGTGGTGATCGCCACAGGCCGGCCCGCGGTGACGCTCCGGATCCCCGCTCGCGATACAGTTTCCTGACCGCTGACCCGGTGGAATGGTTCACGGTGGACGGATGTGAATCATGGAAAAATGGCAGAAGCCCGGACTTTCGGGAAATTCTGCAGCGACTCGACCGCCAGCTGGAACGCTATCGAACCGCGCCGGTTGCGGGGCTGCCACCGTTTCAGGGCGGCTGGGCTGGACTGTGCAGCTATGAGCTGGGGCAGCTGTTCGAGTCGCTTCCGCGGGCGGCGCGCGTATCGGTCGCGATGCCGCTGCTGCAAATGGGACTGTACGATTTCGTTGTTGGCTGGGATCACTGGAGCGGCCACAGCTGGATTGTCAGCCAGGGAATGGCCGGGACGCAGCGGGGGCGACGCCAGCGGGCCGTGCAACGGGCGGAGCAAATCAGCGCCCTGTTGAACTCTTCCGCCGAATCGGCGCTCGCGGACCGGCCAGAAACCGGCGTCCGGCCCGGCCCGGACCGACTCAGCCCCGACTGTCCGGATCATCTGCATCCCGTCCGGGAGATTCCCGGCCTGTACAGCAATTTCTCTCGCAACGACTATCTCGACGCGATCCAGAACAGTATCGATCTGATTCACGCGGGAGACGCTTTTCAGGTCAATCTTTCGCAACAGCTCTGGACCCCGGCCCGTTGCGATTCGTTGAGACTTTTTTCCGACATGCAGTCCTGCAACAGCGCGCCATTTTCTGCCTGGCTGGATTTGGGCGACACGCAGATTGTCAGTGCATCGCCGGAACGTCTGTTTTCCATTTGTAACGGAATCGTGGAGAGTCGTCCGATCAAGGGAACCCGGGCGCGCGATCTCCACAGCGCAGCAAATGACGCAGCAATCGCAGCGGAACTGCTGGCCAGTCCCAAGGATCGGGCAGAAAATACGATGATCGTCGATCTGGTTCGCAATGACCTGTCGCGCATCTGCACGGATGACTCTGTAACGGTAACCCAGTGGTGCGGGCTGGAGTCGTTTGCCACCGTGCATCATCTGGTGTCGGCAGTGCAGGGGCGATTGCGCGATGGGGTGGCGCCCAGCCAGATCCTCGCGTCGATTTTTCCAGGCGGATCGGTCACGGGGGCTCCGCGCATCCGGGCCATGCAGATCATCACGGCCCTTGAGCAAACCTCGCGGGGCGCCTACTGTGGATCGATCGGATATTTTGGGCTGGATGGCAGTGCTGATTTCAACATTCTGATTCGAACGCTGACCGCGGCGGGCGGCTGGTGGCAGTTTCCGGTCGGCGGCGGGATCGTGGCCGACAGCGATCCGCACCAGGAGCTCGAAGAAACCTGGACCAAGGCCGCGGGAATGCTGGAAGCCATCGGGATGACGGGCCAGAAGATCGCCGGGGTGAACCCGTGATTCTGGTGATCGACAACTACGACAGTTTCGTCCACAACCTCGCCCGGCAGATACGCCTGTTGGGACTGGAGACGCGGGTTGTGCGGAATGATGACATGGATGCAGAACAGATTTTGGCCATCAGGCCGAGGGCGATTGTGTTGTCGCCGGGGCCCTGCGCGCCGGACCAGGCCGGTATCTGTCTGCAGTTGGCGCGAATGGCACCGGGCCGTGTTCCCCTGCTGGGTGTTTGTCTGGGGCACCAGGTGATATGCCAGGCCCTCGGTGGAGAAATCGTCCGCGCGCAGCGCCCGGTCCATGGCCAGTCCTCACTGCTGTCGCACGAGAACGGTTCGTTGTTTCGCGGGTTGCCATCACCGCTGAAGGTGGGACGTTACCACAGCCTGGTGGCGAAAAACGGATCGTTGCCGGATTGCCTGGTGCCGGTTGCGTGGACGGACGATGGCACGATCATGGCAGTGGCTCACCGCGAGTTTCCGGTGGTGGGAGTCCAGTTTCATCCCGAATCCATTTTGACCGGGTCGGGTCCGGCGATGCTGGGCAATTTTTTTCAGCAGGCAGGGCTGGAAATTTTTCCCCGGGAACATCGGGAAGTTTCCCCAGACGTCCCTGGCAACCCGTCGGCAGGGCCGTCGCCTGGAGTAGCGTCATGATTATCGAAGGGCTGGTCAGCACGCTCAATGACGATGGTACGCTGAACCTGTCGCCGATGGGTGCCATTGTCGACCACCGGCACTGGGAAACATTTGAGTTGCGACCGTTTGAATCGTCGCGGACGCATGGAAACCTGCGGCGATCCGGGGCAGGTGTGCTGCATTTGACGGACGACGTATTGTTGTACGCGCGGGCGATTGCCGGTGTGTGGGACGAATTTCCGGAAACGGTGGAGTGCGACTGTATTGCCGGCGGGCGCGTGGTCGATGCAGAGGTCGCGCTGGAATTTACGGTAGTCTGGGCCGAGAACAGGGGTGGGCGTTCGGTGCTGAAGTGCCAGACGGTGCAGCGGCATCGCGGCCGGGACTTCATGGGTTTCAACCGGGCTCGCCACGCGGTGATCGAAGCGGCGATCCTCGTTTCGCGTCAGGGTATCATTCCGGCAGAAGAAATTTCCCGGCAATTGCAGGCCCTGGAAACCATTGTGGACAAAACCGGCGGGCCCGGCGAACACGCGGCCTGGAAACTGCTTGTCACCCGCATCAATGTCGATAGCCCATCATGAAAACACGCGGGCGCAGTTCTTTCCAGGCGGCAGACTCCCCATCGGGCGTTGAGCAGGAGCATGCCGTTCGCAGCGGTGATCCCGGCGAGATCCATTCGGTATCGGTTTCGGCAC
>JBGSVU010000560.1:0-5335 GCA_041752775.1 Pirellulaceae bacterium
GATGATTGCCGTAATGAACTTCGACACAGACATCCTGCACGGGGTATCCGGCGATCACACCCTGGTTCACACGTTCGGCAAAGCCCTTGCCAATCGCGGGCATGAAGTTGCCGGGAATGACGCCACCGACCACCGAATCCACCCACAGAAAATTGTTCTTCTCGTCGTAGTGGATTTCTTTCATCGAGTGAAAGCGGCTTTTGGTCGCGTATTCGCTGATGTCGGTTCCGCGCGGCAGGGGAAACATCCGAATATGAACTTCGCCGAACTGCCCGCGTCCTCCGGACTGCTTCTTGTGGCGATAGTCGCCTTCGGCCTGGATCTGGATGGTCTCGTGGAACGGAATACGCGGATCGCGTGTCTCGACGTCCAGTTTGTCACGCCGGTGCAGGCGTTCGCGAATCACACCGAGATGCAATTCACTCATCCCGGTCATCACCAGTTCCTGGGTCTGTGCGTCCCGGTCAAGGTGAAAGGTTGGATCCTCTTCGGCCACCTTGTGCAACGAACCCGACAGTTTGGTTTCGTCGCCCCGCGTTTTTGGCGCGACCGCCATGGACACCATCGGATTGGGAAAACTGATTTTCGGCAATTCGCGGTCACCGAGGCTGGTCCCTGTGTGCAAATCCTCCATTTTGGCGACCGCGACAATGTCTCCGGGGCCGGCCACGTCGCAGGGCTCGTGCTGCTCGGCCTGCATGCGCAACAGCGGTCCGATCTTGATGTTCTTTCGGGCTGTCGATGTGTGAACACTGTCGTCCTTGTGCAGTTGTCCGCAATAAACGCGGATAAAACTGAGCTTCTGTACAAACGGGTCGATGCGGGTTTTGAAAACCTGGGCGCACAGGGGTGCCTGGTCGTCGGCAGCAATCGAAACTTCTTCGCCGTCGATCGTGAACGTGTGCCGGAAATCGGCAGGCGAAGGGCCGCAGAAACCGATCGCGTCGAGGACTTCTTTCATGCCCACCCCGGTTCTGGCCGAACAGCAGACAATCGGAACGAGGGTCCCCTCGCAAACCGCGCGCACGATCAGTTGCGACATCACAGCGTCGGAGGGCAGTTCGCCTTCGAAATACTTCTCCATCACGGCGTCGTCGACTTCGACAATCGATTCGACCAGCGGTTCATTGATCGATTTGGGAGAAATCAGGGCACCGGCCACTTCGTCCCGCGTATGGAGTGTGTCCACAATGCTTTTGAAATCGGCCCCCTTGCCGACAGGCACGTTCAACAGGACGCACTGGGGCCCGAACGTTTCGCGAATGTTTTCCAGCAATCCGTCAAAATCAAGCTGTTCGTCATCCATCCGGTTGATCACGATCATCCGGGGCAATCCGCGCTGGCCGGCTTCCTGGAACATTCGCCGCGTGTTGACCTGAATTCCCGAATGGGCGTTGACCACGATGACGGCAAGGTCAGCAGCCCGCATCGATCCGATCGCCTGTCCGATAAAATCCGGATAGCCCGGCGTGTCGATCATGTTGAAGTGCAGGCCAGCATGCTGGAAATGGATCACGCTGGCTTCGATCGAATACTTGTGCTGTCTTTCTTCGGGGTCAAAATCGCACAGGCTGGAACCATCATCGACGCTGTGTTTGCCACTGGCCGCGCCACACATCAGCAAAAAACTGTCGGCCATCGTTGTTTTGCCGGCACCGCCATGGCCACACAACATCACGTTCCGGATCGATTTCGGACTCAGCATGGTTTACCCCCGCAATTTCTGACTGGGACTGTTTGAAAAAAAGGGTAACCAGGCCGATTCGGCCCGGTTACCCGGAAAATTCCCCGCAATTTGATTTGGTTCCACACCCGCTGGCCGCCTCCAGCGCGGCGGGCAACTCCAGGTTGCCTTCATAAAGTGCCCGACCGATGATCGCACCAGCCATCCCCAGCGACGCCAGGCCGCGAATGTCAGCCAGCGATGTCACACCTCCCGAAGCCACTACCGGCGTCCGGACGGCCGCCGCCATGGCCTGCATCATTTCCATGTTCGGCCCCTGCAACATGCCATCCCGCGCAATGTCGGTATGAACAATCGCGGCCAGCGGCAATTCACTCATTCGCCGGGCCAACTCCAGCGATCCCATGGCCGAACCCGATTCCCATCCCGCCACGGCGACCTGCCCGTCTCGCGCATCGATGCCGGCCACCAGTACGCCAGGAAATTCCTCTGCCAGGGAACTGAACCATTCGAAATCCAGGATCGCCCGCGTTCCACACACCAGTCGGGCCGCACCCGCCTGCCGGTAAAAATCGATTGTTTCCCGGTCGCGCAACCCGCCTCCGATCTGGCAGGGAACGGAGACCGCACCAGTCAGACGGGCAATCGTCTCGCGATTGTGCTCCCTGACCTGCTCCCCATCCGGAGTCCTCGCAGCATCGAGGTCCACAATGTGCAGACACTCGGCCCCCAACCCGATCCAGTGCCGGGCCATTTCCACCGGTGAATCGCCGTACACCCGTTGCCGGCTGTAGTCCCCCTGGACCAGCCGCACGCACTTTCCATTGCGAATGTCGATAGCTGGCCAAAGTTGCATGAAAATCTGTCCTGCAGATTGGGGGGCTGCCAGGGGGGGAGGCCGGGAGACTGAATGCCCGTTCACCCGTTCTGGTTGCCGGCACGAGGCCCCTGCAATATGCCACAGCCCACAGCGCGTCGCAAGTAGTTTTCAAAACTCAACCGTTTCCAGTCGAGGAAAAACCTGTTTGCCGTGGACTCAACAGGCCACCGTTCTCCTACGGCTGCACTGCAGAAACGCCCGGCGCGAGTTCGCCGGAATGTTCCGCCGATCCCGGCACAACAAAATCCAGCCACCCATGACGGTCCGGCGTTTGACCACTGAACAACCCAAAGAACGCTTTTTGCAGCGCCAGTGTCAGCGGCCCCGGCCGGCCCGTTCCAACTGGAATCCGGTCGACCGAACGAACCGGCGTGATCTCGGCAGCCGTTCCGGTCAGGAACAGTTCGTCAGCCATATACAGCATCTCGCGCGGCATGTTGGCCTCGGCGATTTCCATCCCCAGATCCCGCGCCAGTGTCAACACGCTGTCGCGCGTGATGCCGCCGAGAATCGAAGCCGAAAGGGGGGGCGTGAAAATCTTTTGATCGCGAATCAGAAACAGGTTGGCAGCGGCCCCTTCGCAAATCATCCCCTGGGCGTTCACGGAAATCCCCTCGGCATAACCATTGCGGCGGGCCTCGGCACCAATCAGATAGGCATTCGTGTAGTGCCCGCCAGCCTTGCTCAGCACCGGGTTGGAACTGCTGGTCGTGCGGTGCCAGGAGGAAACGCAGGCATCAATTCCGTTTTCAATTCCCTCGCGACCGAGGTATGCCCCCAGCTCAAACGCCGCCACCGCGATTTCGATCGGACACTGGTCGCGGGGATCCACCGCAATCGTCCCCGGCCCGCGCCAGATCAGCGGACGAATGTACGCGCTGGACAGCTCATTGACCCGGATAATCTCACGACAGGTTTCGCTGATGGATTCCGGCGAATGGTCGTGAGGCATGTAGTAGGCGGCCGCCGAATCAAACAGCCGCCGAATGTGGGGCTCCAGCCGGAAAATTGCCGGGCCCCGATTCGTGGCATAGCAGCGAATCCCTTCGAACACGCTGGTGCCATAATGCAGCCCATGAGCCATCACATGCACGGTCGCTTCCGCCCAGGGAACCATCGAGCCGTTCATCCAGATGTATTTTGCAGCTTTCATTGGTCGGGGATTGCCTCGGTGCGTCTGGCACCAGTAAAGTCTATGATGGGAAACCCGCCAGAAATCTACCACAAACGGGCCGGATGGGGCACAGATCCGCCGGCCCCCACGAGCGATTTTTTCCAGACGGTTGCCATGTCATCTGAATTCAGAGAGTTGCTCGAAACGTTTCATCACACCGGCACTGTGCGCTGGATCGGCTTGCGCTCCGGACGGCGTATGCCTGTGGTCGCAGTCGAATCTGTCGAGTGCACCCTCGGGCAGGGACTGGTCGGCGACCGCTACAGCGGAAAAGCCGGTGGCAGACGGATGGTCACGCTGATCCAGGCGGAACACCTCGGCGTCGTTGCCACACTGCTGGGCCGCGACCACACCGATCCGGCCCTGATCCGTCGCAACATTGTCGTTGGCGGAATCAACCTGCACGCCCTGCGCAAACAGAAGTTTCAAATCGGCGACGTGGTCCTGCAGGGGACCGGCGACTGTGAACCCTGCAGTCACATGGAAGAAGCCCTCGGCCCGGGCGGCTACCAGGCCATGCGCGGTCACGGCGGAATCACGGCCACCGTACTCCAGGCCGGAACCATCCGCGTCGGCGATACCGTAACCGGCATTGCCAGTCGGGAAAAACTGGAACTGGCCTGAATACAACCACCGCTCTGCCATGTCCCAAGCCGAACTGTTAATAAAAATCTTTGCCGAACTGGAACGGCTCGGTATTGGCGCAATGCTGGTCGGTTCGCATGCATCCAGTTTTTACGGTCAGGCTCGTACCACGCACGACATTGATGTTGTGATCGACCTGTCGCCCGACAGGATCCCCGGGTTGTTGCTCGCCTTTCCCGCTCCGCGTTACTACCTTTCTGAGGTGGCACTGCGTGAAGGCCGAATGGCCAACCTGATCGATACGGAAAACGGTGACAAGGCGGACCTCTTTCTGCTGGGAAATAACCCGTTCAGAAAGAACGAATTCGCCCGCAGACAACGCCAGACAGTATTAGGCGCCTCAGTTTTTCTGGCGACAGCGGAAGATACGATCGTTGCGAAGCTTCGCTGGTCGGCCGAGAGTGGCGGTTCAGGTCGTTGGCTGGAAGACGTTCGGCATATGATTTCAGTTCAGGGAGACCGGCTGGATCACTAGTACATCCATCAACAATTGCTGGCCCAGTCGCTGGCAGAACAATGGGAAATTGTTCGGGGATTCCTTGACCATCCATGACTGAAAAACTGGAAGACCGAATGGCTGCCGAAACTGCTGCTGGGCGCGAAGCGCTTCGCGTGTGGCGCGAGACCCTGCGCCGGATGACGGGGGAACAGCGGCTGATCAAGGCCTTGGAGTTGACCGAAACCACCCGGCAAATCATGCGCGCCGGAATACGGCACCAGCATCCGGAAGCCACGGATGAACAGATCCAGACCATGTACATCGACCGCCTGCTGGGTTACCACGGACTGTCTTTGGCAAAAGTCCGAAAGTTGCAGGCCGAAGCCCGGCAACAGCAGTAACTCTGGTCGCAAGTCGCCCGGAGTTTGCTTGCCTGGTGCAAAACCGTCAAATCAAATCCTTTTACCCCATGCGCCAGATGGAATTTTTGAGTATGTTGTTGCACCAGGTGCA
>JBGSVU010000561.1:0-3210 GCA_041752775.1 Pirellulaceae bacterium
GTCGCTGGATATATTCAATCTGGAATTGTTCGGTTGCGCCGGTCAGGGGCAGCGTGTCATCGATGCCTTCGCTGCGCTGCGGCCGGGGCGCATTGATGAAAGGCAAATCTTCGGCTTCGATTTTTTCGTCGCTGGAAAGGTAGGCGATCCGTTCCATCATGTTGCGCAGTTCGCGAACATTTCCAGGCCAGTCGTGCGTCAGCAGCCGTTTGCGGGCGGAACTGGAGAGGTCGGGCAGTTTGCGGCGAATCCGGATTGCAAACTGTCGCAGAAAATGTTCGGCCAGCAACAGGATGTCTTCACCCCGCGCCCGCAGCGGCGGCAATTCGATGGCCAGCACATTCAGGCGAAAAAACAGGTCCTCGCGAAATTTTTTCTCGCGCACCAGGCTGGCCAGGTTCTGGTTCGTGGCGGCGATGATCCGGGCGGCAGTCGGGATCGGCGTGGACCCGCCGACACGGACCACGACTTTTTCCTCCAGCACCCGCAACAGTTTGGCCTGGCCCGCCAGACTCATGTCACCGATCTCGTCGAGGAACAGGGTTCCCTGGCTGGCCAGTTCGAACTTTCCGGCCCGCATCTGGTGGGCGTCCGTAAAGGCCCCTTTTTCGTGTCCAAACAGCTCG
Organism: Pirellulaceae bacterium; assembly: GCA_041752775.1. GTDB lineage: Bacteria > Planctomycetota > Planctomycetia > Pirellulales > Pirellulaceae > BJ22. Next base: position 627 of record JBGSVU010000561.1, read on the forward strand.
CTTTCCAGCAACGTCTCGGTAATCGCCGCGCAGTTGACTGCGACCAGCGGATGGTCGCGGCGACTGCTGTGATAGTGGATTTTCTGGGCCACGACTTCCTTGCCGGTCCCGTTTTCGCCGGTGATCAGAATGGCCAGATCGGTGTCGGCCACGCGCTGGATCGTCGCGAGAATTTTCTGCATCTCGGGCGAATTGCCAATCCACTCCACCTGGCTGGCAGCCTGGTCGGCAACGGTGCGGCGGGACTGGTTGATTTTCTCCACGTGGCGGCTGTTCCCGATGGCGACCGAGGCATGCATCGCCAGTTCGGTCAAATCCTGTTCGTCTTCGTCGGAAAAATTGCCATCCAGTTTGTTGATCAGTTCAAAGGCCCCGATCACCTGGTCCCGCGAATTGACCATCGGCACACACAGCAGCGTTCGCGTCCGGAATTTCAGCTGGCGGTCAACCGCGCGGTCGACCATCGCCTGTTCGCTGGCGATGTCCAGATCGACGCGCTGCGGCTGGCGTGTCTGGATGACGCTGCCGACCACGCCGCTGTCGGGCGGAATCAGCAATTCGCCACCTTCCACACCCAGTGCCGGACGGCCGACCAGAATATTGCGGACGGCGTCCAGCAAAAAAATCGTCGCCCGTTCGGCCCGCAACAGCCGGGTTGAAGTCTCGGCAATCTGTTGCAGCAGTTCATCGGTCTGGTCGGTGTGTTTCCAGTTGACGGTCACGTCCAGCACGGCCCGCAGGCGATCGGCGCGGCGGGTCTGGCTGCGCAACTGGGCTGTCCAGTGGGCGACCATTCCGAGGGCAGCCGCGATCGCGCGAAAATCTTCCGGCGGCATTTCACTGCGGGCGGTTAGCAGTCGGCCGTCGCTGGGGGGAGTGAATAGCGGTGCCGCGATCCATCCCGCGCGAGTTGCCACCGTTTCTTCATCGAGTACCGACAGCAACAGCTCTTCGGGCAACTCGCTGGTTGCCCGGCCAACGGCCGCTTCGACCTGCCAGACGCCTTTTCGCCCCCGGACGATGGCAAGAAACCCGCCCGCGTTGAGGTGTTGCAGTACCTCCAGGGCAGCACTGAAAAAATCGCCCTGGGTTATTTCCCGACTGGCCAATTCAACCAGTTCCGGCAACACCCGCGCCGCCAGCGCGTTGGCGGAAACTGCATGGGCCAGGGACTGGGGCATCGGTTACGCCTCTCGTTTGCACAAAATTGTCGCTACAATTATCCAGTTACGAACTGTAGTCATTGTGATACCCCGGTACAACTGGCCGGGATCATGATTCTGAATCAACTGAATCCGCGGGGAGCGACAACGTTATGGGACTGTTTGCAGGGAAAAAAGGCCTGATTCTGGGCGTGGCCAACGACCGGTCGATTGCCTGGGCGATTGCCCAGGAAATCATGAATGGCGGCGGCGAATGCGGTTTCACCCACCTGCCCGACCGCCCCGATGACGACAAAAAGAAAAGCCGCCGGCGGGTGGAAAAGTGCATTGAGGGATACGCCGCAGCCAAATTTCTGGTTCCCCTCGATGTCCAGAACGATGACAATATTCGAGAAGTCATGACCGAGGCCGGTCAGCATTTTGGGAAAATCGATTTCCTGCTGCATTCGATTGCCTATGCCGACCGGGACGATTTGCAGCGCGATACGATTGAAACCAGTCGCAAGGGGTTCGCGATGGCGATGGACATCAGCGCCTACAGTTTTATAGCCGTCGCCAACGCCGCCCGGGAAATTCTCAACGACAACGCTTCGCTGGCCTGTTTGAGTTATTTTGGCGGCGAAAAAATCGTGCCGGGATACAACGTCATGGGGATCTGCAAGGCGGCGCTCGAAGCGTCGATGCGCTATCTGGCCTACGACCTGGGGCCTCGCGGAATCCGCGTCAATGCGATCAGCGCCGGCCCGCTGAAAACACTGGCTGGCAGTGCGGCTGGCGTCAACGAAATGCTGAAAATGTACGAACACGTGGCACCGCTCTGCCGCAATATCACGCACGAAGAAGTCGGTCGGACGGGAGCGTTTTTGTTGTCCGACATGTCGGGAGGCATTACCAGCGAAGTCCTGCACATCGATGGCGGTTACAACGCCATGGGTGCGCCCGGCCGACTGGCCCAGAAGATCGCTGCACAGTGACATCCGGCTGGGACATCCGGCTGGAAGAGGCCGGTTGACAACACCGGTCCTTGCACCGCGGGTCGGTCCAGGACCGCCTTCGGGGCCGGACCAGATGGTTCGCATGGAGCGATTTCCTCTACGGCAGGTTTGCACCAACGCTCGCGGTGAACGGGGGCGTTGCCTGTGTCGGCAATCGCCAGTTACGGCAGGCGTCTGTCGTAGATGTTCCGGCTTAACCCAGGTGAGTGCGGGGCGGGATTGCCACGCGCCTGATGGGCCGAAGCATCTGGAGCCACCGCGGCCAGTCCCGGTTGGCAGGGCTGTACCGGTTCGGGCTGTTTCAGTTCCCACGTGTATTTGCAGGTCGGGCATTTGAATTCGTGAGTTTTCAGAACAGTGACGGTACGCGGTTTTCCGCATTTGGCCGGACCGCACTTTTGCCAGGGGAACTGAATCGCCGGAATG
>JBGSVU010000562.1:0-2689 GCA_041752775.1 Pirellulaceae bacterium
CTTCATCGAGATCGAATTGACACAGTGACGCGTATTGTTCTTCGTAAAGCCCTCGCCGAGAAAAACGTGGCCGAGGTGTCCACCGCAATTCTGACAGGTGATTTCAGTCCGCATTCCGTCGATATCGGGGGTTCGCTGGACGGCACCCGGGATTTCGGCGTCAAAGCTGGGCCAGCCGCATCCGCTGTGAAATTTGTCAGACGACCGGTAGAGCGCCGCGTTGCAGCGACGGCAGATGTAAGTCCCTTTGGCTTCGAGGTCGGTGTATTCACCCGTGCCGGGCGCTTCGGTGCCCTTGCCCAGAATCACATTCCGTTCTTCCATGTTCAGGCGGTTGAAATCGCCCGTAACGGCTTCCTGATTGATCATTGGATCCCCCCGAAGGATTGAGTTGACTTTCTGGCTGGAACTGGCGGCGATGGCGTTCAGGTCAATTTCCCTGGAAGTCGCGAAAGCGGTCATCGAATCAACCAGCTTCTGCATTTCCTTTTCAACCAGGTCGGCGGGTTCCTGCCACTGGTCGCCATCGATCCGCCGCAAAATTTCTTCGGGCACATTGTAAGCCTGAACAGTGCGGAAGTTTTTCTGAAACTCATCGTCTTCCAGCAATACGGCCAGGCCACGAAAATACTCCAGCCACGCCTCCCGCGCCGCTTCGGCCCGCTGTTTGTAAACGTCGGGTTCCGTGCGGCTGGTAAACTTCCAGCCCGGTACATAGTCGGCCGTTATTGAAAAATCCATCGCTTCGACGGCCGCAATGGCAGCCGACAACCAGTCCCGGTTTCGCAGCGCCGCAATTTTCAGGACATTTCGTGTCTCGACCGGCAAAACCTCCAGGCTGGATTCCACCAGTGTGTCCAGCGGAACTTCTGACGGAAAAAGTGCCGCATCAATCTGGAATCTCAGCTGGAATTCGAACAGGCTGTTGGCTGCGGCAGACAGTTCTCCTGCATTCATCTGTTGCGTGACCTGTTCGGCCAGCGCCACAGAGTTCGCAGGGCCGGTCGCCGCTGACGTGGAAGGTCCGGTCGTCGTCTGGGCGCGGATTGAAGTTGCGTTCATCGCGACGACAGCGCATGTGAGCAGTAACAGGCCCGGAATCGGGAATTGAAAAATGGTCACGAAAAACATCTCCAGCTGGGTTTTATGTTTAACGGTTTTTGGGGCCAAAAAGCAGCGTCCCGCAGTAACCGGCCCGCGGACCAGTTTTTAACTTTCACGGGCGACAGAAACCTTCGTTTGTGGGCACAAAAAAACCGTAAAAAGGCCTGCACATCTCCTTTCCACCTGCCCATCCGGGGCAGACGGGCTAGAATGGCGGTTTGCATCACTGGATGCAATCGCGATTCACCTGGGCTGCAGGATTTTCTGCTGCTCCCCCATTATCCGGAAATCTCCTGTGCCAGGCAAACCGGGCAAAAAACGCCCCCGACCCACCAGTTTCACCGTTCGTGCGGATTTGCCACCCGCCGCAAGAGCCCTCGCCAGCGCCATGCACTGCGTCGGTGGATTCAAACCCGAACGCTCGCGGCGGATGGTCCGCAAGGGCCTGGTCTGCGTCAACAGCGAGACGGTTCGCGATGTGCGCAGGCGTCTGGAGGTCGGCGACCGGGTCACCTGGGAGGCCTGGCAATCGGCCTCAACGGACTCGCAACCCGCCGGCCGCACTACCGTCACGCCGCGGAAAATGCCCCGCCCGGCGATTTTTTTTCGCGACGAGCACATTGCCGTCGTTTTCAAACCCGCCGGGATGCTGACCGTTCCCACGCCGCGACGCGAGAAGAAAACGTTGCTCCACTGGCTGACTCACGAACTGAAAACCGGGCGCGACCGCCCGGAAATCCGCGCCGTGCAACGACTGGACCGCGATGTTTCCGGGGTTTTGGTGTTTGCCAGGTCCCAGCCCGCGTGGATCGCTCTGCGTAAACAGTTTGAACAGCACCTGCCCAACCGCCGCTACCTTGCTCTGGTCGCCGGACACCCGGTGCCCGAACAGGGAACGTTCAGTTCCATGATGGCCACGACCAAAGACCTGCGGCGGTATTCCGTCCAGTCCAAAGGGCACGGCGAACGCGCCATCACGCATTACCGGGTGCTGGAAACCGTGCCCGCTGCGGCCCTCGTCGAAGTCTGGCTGGAGACCGGCAAGCGACACCAGATCCGGGTGCACTTTGCCGAGGTCAACTCGCCGGTTCTCGGCGACGACCGGTACAAACGCCACAGTGCCTCCCATCCGGACTGGCCCGAGGGCCGCATCGCCCTGCATGCCGCCACACTCGGATTCGAACATCCGGTCTCCGGCGAACCGATGGAATTCCGCTCCGATCCGCCGTATGAATTCCGGGAGTTTCTGGATTTGCAAAAGGGCAACGGAGTCGGGAGAAAAAGTGCCGATCCCCCGAAGCGGCCGGCTCCGACCACTCCCGAAACCTCCAGAACATCCACAACCCGCGCCGGCCAGAACCCGAAACCTGCCGCGCGCCGGCCAGCCACAAAAACGCCGGGCAAAAGACCCGTCAAGGTTCGCCGGCGCAAAAAATGACTGTCACCCGCAATTCAGACAATTCAAATTCCCAAACACCATCGCAACAGCGTACAGCTGATCAGGGTAATCCAGACAATCGAAACCAGATTCAGAACCAGTCCAGCCCGGACCATGCTGGCGATGGAAACGCGACCGCTGCCAAAC
>JBGSVU010000563.1:0-9580 GCA_041752775.1 Pirellulaceae bacterium
CTGGGCCTGGTGCATCCGCAGCGGTGACCCCGCCAACCAGCCCCGCTGCAATGGCCCCCAGGCGCTGGCCGATGCCGTGATCGCCCTGACGGCCCGGCAGGCCATTCGCCTGTCACGCATGGGTCGGGGACCCGGTTTTATCCGGTTCAACCCTGAATGGTTTCACGTCGAAAGCGATCTGGTCCCGGAAGCGGACTCCTTGACCACCGCCCAGGACCTGTTTTCGCGCGAACGCGGTGAGCTGGGCCTGGGCTGAAATGGCCTGCCGCGTCCGGCTCCCGCGCTGTTCGCTTCCTTCCAGTCACCGGTTGCATTTCCCAGCTGAATCTTCGACCATCTTCGTTGCAGGGTTCAACCGGCAAGCAGGCGGTCTTTCAGAGACGATTCATGACAAACCAGATTCCCGCGCCAGGCGCTGTTCGCGTTGAATATCCCGAAGCGGATGTCGCTCATATCGTCATGGACCAGCCTGGCAAATCCGCCAACGTCCTCTCGTCCGCCTTTCAGAAAGACCTCGAACGCGTCCTCGATGCACTCGAACATCGCCAGGCAGAGGGACGCGCCCCCAGCGTGGTGGTGTTGTCGTCCGGCAAGCCAAAAATTTTTGTTGCCGGTGCGGACCTGAACGCCATCGTCGATACGCCCGACTGGTCCGACGAACAAATCATCCGTTTCTGCAACTATGGGCAGTGGCTCTATCACCGTCTGCAGCAGGGCCCGTGGACCAGTGTTGCAGCCATTCGGGGCGCCTGCGTGGGCGGAGGGCTGGAGTTGGCGCTGGGATGTGATTTCCGCGTTGCCCTCGACGACAGACGGACGCTGCTCGGATTGCCGGAAACGAAGCTGGGCCTGATTCCAGGTTGGGCCGGGACGGTTCGATTGCCCCGGATGATGCCCCTCGACACAGCCTTTGCGCTGATTGCCGGGGGACGGCTGCTCCCGGCACCAGAAGCACACGCCCTCGGTATCGTCGACTGCCTGGTATCGGACGACAGCCTGGTCGCTACGGCAATCGGATTTGCCCGCCGACCCGAGGCCGTTAACTTGCGCGACCTGCGACGAAAACAACAACTCGGCCCGGCACTGACCGATGTCGCGGATCCGGATTCACTGGAAAAAAACTGGCACGCGCAAATCGACTCCTGTTCATCGATTCATCCCTTTGCACCCGGAGTTCTGGCCCGGCACATGATTCGCAGCGCGAAGCTGGATTTCGCACAGGCGTGCCAGTCTGAGGCGCTCGCCATGGCCGGGGTGTATCGCGCTCCTCCCGGCCGCGGTTTATTGAACAGTTTTTTTCTGGGGGAATACAATCGCCGCAGCCCCGGCTGGGACATCGAACCGGGCGCCTCCCAGACCATAAACCGCGTGGGTGTTGTGGGGTGTGGCATCATGGGACAGGCCGTTGGGCACCTGCTGGCCGATGCCAACATTCCGGTTTCACTTTACGACTCGAATCCTGAGTTCGCCCGCTGCCTGCTCGCACAGCTGCCGGACGGCCTCGCAACGGCCGTGGACGAGGTTTCCGCTTTGTCTGCCTGCGACCTCGTGATCGAAACAGTGACAGAAGATACCGCGGTCAAACAGCAGGTTCTCGCAGAAATCTCAGCCCACATTCCGGCATCCGCCCTGATCGCATCGAACACATCGACGATTCCGGTCGCCGTATTGGCAGAGACAGTCCGGATTCCGGAACGATTCTGCGGCATTCATTTTTGCCATCCCCAGCTCATGCAGCTGGTTGAAATTGTCATCGGGCCTCTTTCGGCTCCGGCAACCATTCGGTCGGCTCTGGACTTCGTCCGCCGACTGGGTAAAACGCCAGTCGTCCTGCGCGACGCTCCAGGTTTTGTCGTTAACCGTTTGCTGATGGCCATGATTGACCAATCGGTTGCCCTGCTGCGTGAAGGACACTCCTGGGTGACGATCGACCGGAACATGCGTGAATTTGGAATGGCGGGTGGACCGTTCGAAATCATCGACCAGATCGGAATCGATACGGTGGTCGCCGGTGGTCGATCGATGGCTCGCCATGGTGTCCCGCATGGTTTGCCGTCTCCCCTGTTGCCGCGCATGGCCAAACACAAACAGCTGGGAAAAAAGAGTGGCGCCGGGTTTTATTTGTACGGTCCGGAAAATTCGCGGACGGCATCTCCGAAGGCATTGCAACTGCTGGAAGACCTTGTGAACCCCGCCTCACCGGAGGACCCCAACCGGATCGTGAACGGGATTCTGCTGGCCCTGCTGGAATCCGCCACTGACATTCTCGATGCCGGGATCGTGGCGGACCTGCGTGACATCGATCTCTGTCTGATACGGGGGTTGGGATTTCCCGCTCACACGGGAGGGATTTTGTTCTGGGCCGATCAGGCGGGACCGGCAAAAATCAGTGAGCTGCTGGCGGAAAATCGGACAGCAACCGTGCTCCCCCCGGCGGCGCTGACCCGATGGCTGGAATCCGGCCAGTTTTTTTATCCCCATGGAACGCGACAGAGCCGTTCCGCGCCAGTCAATTCTTCTGTATGAAAACGCTGACCGATTTCCTTTTTGACAAAGTCGCCCGGTTTCCGGACCGTTCGGCTTTTACATTCTGGCAGAACGAAAAGTGGCTGACCCGGTCGTGGCGCGAGTTTGCCGGCGACGTGGCAAGGACAGTTCAATTTCTGGAGCAGCGTGGGGTTGCAGCCGGCGACCGGGTAGTTCTGGTTTCATCCAACCGTTACGCCTGGCCAGTCGCGGATCTGGCGATTCAGGCTGTGGGCGCCGTCAGCGTACCACTGAATCCGCTGTTGACCGTTGCCCAGTCCACCCTTCTGCTTCAACATGCTCAACCGCGGATGATTCTGGTTGGTGGTGGTGACCAGCTGAAAAAAATGCACAAGTCGCTGCCCAACCTGCAGGATGAAATATCGCCCGGGATCCATGAATTCGACAGTGATCTGGACTTCATCGGGGACGAAGGGTGTCTGGCAGATGAAACTTCGCTGTTGGCCCTGCAAAATCTTGCGGAAAAAAACGTGCATGCGGCATCGCTGGTGACAGTGCTATATACCTCAGGAACCGCCGGCAATCCGAAAGGCGTCATGCTGACCCAGTCGAACCTCGTATCAAACGCATTGGCCAAGGTCGCGACGCTGCCGCTGGATGTCGATGACCTGCGGGTGTGCTGGCTGCCCATGGTGCACATTTTTGCGAGGCTTGCGGATTTGATGACCGGCTGGCTGACGGGATGCCATACAGTGATCTCCCGGGGACGCGATTTTCTCATGGAAGAACTCCAGAATTTTTCGCCGACCTATATCAACGGTGTGCCCTGGCTGTACGAAAAGCTCTATTGGCAACTGGTCGCAACAGGCAATGCTGAACGGCCCGGTGCACTGAAAGCTCTGCTCGGCAACCAGATACGGATTTGCAATTGCGGTGGGGCACCACTGCCGGGCCATGTGCTGGAGTGTTTTTCCGGCCAGGGCGTGACACTCATCAATGGTTACGGTTTGACGGAGGCTTCACCCGTGGTCAGTTCGAATTCTCCCGCCCACAACCGTCCAGGTTCAGTCGGAAGGGCTGTGCCAGGTGTGGAAATCCGGATCGGATCCGGGGGCGCCATCCAGGTGCGGGGTCCGAATGTCATGGCTGGTTACTTTCGCGATCCGGAAACAACCCGGGCCGTGATTCGCGATGGATGGCTGGATACCGGCGACCTCGGACAGGTTGACGGGGAGGGATTTCTCTGGATCACCGGTCGGGCGAGTGAAATGATCGTTACTTCCACCGGTCGCAATATTTCACCCGTTCAAATGGAAAACCGTTTGATGGCAGATCCCCTGATCCGGCAATGTGTCGTGGCAGGCGACAATCGACCCTGCCTGGTCGCGCTCGTCGTGGTCGACCCGACGCAGATTTCTGAAAGCAGTCGACCCGGCCAGGCTCCGCCAGAAGAGGAGTGGCTGAAAAGTGAAATCCTGCAAAGGTGCCGAGACGCGCTGGCCGACTTTGCACCGTACGAACAGATCGCGGGAGTCGTTTTGGTATCGCATCCGTTCAGTGTCGAAGACGGAACGGCCACCCCCAAACAAAGTCTGCGGCGGCAGGAAATTCTTCGACGATACGCCAGCGAAATTGACGACGCCTACCAGCAAATCGCCCAGACGCGGCGGATGGCAGATAACCCGGCACAAATCTCAAACGCACCAAACCAGAAACCTCGACGTAAAGAGATCTGACCCTTGCTGCCCTGGCAATGAGATACTCCTTTTTGGGGATCGGCCCAGGCCGCCCTACGGATTTCCACGGAACCGGGATGTGTCAGTCCTGTCCTGATCAGGCGTGACTGCCGGCCAAATGCCCCGTGCTGAAGGCGGCCTGAAAATTGTAACCGCCGATCGGACCGTCAATGTCCAGAATTTCACCCGCCAGAAACAAACCGGGGCAACAACGACTGGCCATCGTTCGATTGTCGACTTCCTCCAGCGCGATCCCGCCAGCAGTGACCTCGGCTTTTGCAAATCCACGCGTGCCATGAATCGGCACAAGGCAGCTTTTCAACATGCCTGCCAGACGGGTCATGGGTTGCTTGCCCAATTCGCCCAGTCGTGTTTCCGGCAAGATGCCCGCCTGCTCCAGAAATGCTTCGTACAGGCGGCCAGGCAACGGCCCCACCGGCAGACTCGTCACATTCTGTCGGCCAAACTGCCTGGCATGTTCGCGCCACATGTCCAACAGGCGGACTTCCGGAATGTCCGGCAAAAAATCCAGCCTCAGCGCCGCGGCACTGTCTTCACGCTCCAAGCTGAACCAGCGTCCGAGGTTCATCGCCAGCGGACCCGACAGTCCGAAATGAGTCAACAACAGGGAACTGGTATCCGGTTTCCCGACAATTTCTCCCGATCGTCTGACCGCCACCGCCGAGCAATGGGCGATGGTCACCCCTGACAGAGCCGTTAACCATGGAGTCGAGGACACCAGGGGTACCAGCGCGGCATGGGTCGGCACGATCGAATGCCCCATCCGCTCTGCCCAGGCGTAGCCATCTCCAACCGTGCCGCACCCGGGATAGGACTGTCCGCCGGTGGTGAGTATTACCGATTCGCAAGCAAAAGTCAGACCGCCCGACGCGACCAGAAATCGACCGTCCACCCGCTGAACATCGCTTGCCGCCGAGGCCACCCGGAATGTGGCTCCGCTCGCCACAGCCCGGCTGTACAAGGCGTCCCGCACGTCCACCGCGCTGTCCGAGACAGGAAAAAACTTCCCCGTTGATTCCCGTTTTGTCTCTACGCCCAACCGGTTGAGGATGGCGATCACTTCCCCGGGAGGCAGCCTGCCCACCGGATACTCAAGAAACTTTTTCGCGTGCCCAAACCGTGCGGCAATTTCCCGTGGCGAACAGTCGTGCGTAATGTTGCAGCGTGTTCCTCCGGACATCAGAATCTTTACACCGATTTTCGGAGCCTTTTCCAGCACCAGTGTACGGCGTCCCCGTGAGGCCGCAGCGGCCGCCGCAAACAGTCCCGCGGCCCCAGCTCCAGTCACAATCACATCCCAGTTTTCGGAGATCATGGATCAGGCCACCATGCGATCACAAGGCACCTGGAGCGCCTGCGAATCAAATGCATAGACGGTGATACCAAGCTCACTCGCGAGTCGTGCGACCTCGTCCCGTTCCAGGACAATCGTGCGTCTGCTTTCAATCGCCAGCAACTGGCCGCCCGCTTCCTTCATGGTCCGGATCGTGCCTGTTCCGATCGTGGGGACATCAAACCGCATGTCCTGTTGCGGCTTGGCAACCTTGACCACTGTGAAGCCTCCAGCCGGACAGAGTTGTCCGGCGCGGCGAATGCATTCGTCCGTGCCCTCGATCGCTTCAACAGCCAGAACGGCGCGACCTTTGACCGCAACGCTTTGCCCAACGTCCAGCCGCCCCATTTCACGGGCCAGCTGCCATCCCATTTCAACATCCAGCAGTTGCTTCGCAGACGGAAACCGCCCGGCGATCAAACCTGGGCCAATCAGCAAATCGGGGGCGAAATCAGTTGCAGGCATCAGCTTGATCCCATGGTCAGAAAACATTTGCGTAATGGTCAACAGCATTCGGTCGTCGTTGCGCGCCTCGCGCCCCGTCACAAATTGATGCCAAAAGTACCGAATAGTCGACAAATCCGGAAAATGGCGAAACCACGCGCCACGCTGAAACAGCCGGGATTTGAAAATCTTTCCCGCCAGTACAGCATGCCGCACATCGTGCCGTCTGAAAAACCGGATGTATGCGCCAATTTGCCCGAGCCCCATCGTGCGGTAAGCCTGGCAAATCTTCCCCAGCGCCGGATCCGCGTGCCCGGCCACTCCCACGCCGAACACCGCATGACCGGCAGAAGCAATCCGCCGGGCCGCTATCAGCGGGTAATCCCCCCATCCGGCAACAATCCCCACTGGCCCTTGCAGTGGAGGCCCGGACGGTACCGGCAAAGGGTCGGAACCCGGATTCGTTGTCATGGGTGGGGCTTCCATCATCAGAATCAGGCGGCACGAGTCCGGATACCAGGAATCCGTTCGCTGCGGATGATTTCTGAAACAGCCGCCGCCGCGCCCGAATCCTGCCGAACAGTTTGCAGTCGTTCCATTGCGAATTCAAGTTCCCGCAGCTTTTTCCGGAACTCCGGCAGTTTCGCATTCAGGGCAAACAGCTGCAGCTGGTCCCGCGCCGGCATCGATGGGGCGCCGAGATGCGTTTCCCCATCAGCAATCGATTTCATGACTCCGGCTTTTGCACAGAGCGTTACGTGATTGCCGATCTGCAGGTGGTCTCCGATGCCAACCTGTCCCGCCATCACGACATAGTCGCCGGTGGTCGTACTGCCCGCAATGCCGACCTGGCTGCACAACAGGTTGTGGCGACCAATCCGGCAGTTGTGACCGATCATCACCTGATCATCGATCTTCGTTCCTTCGCCTATAATCGTGTCATCAAAAGTCCCCCGGTCGATGGTCGTATTGGCACCGATATCGACATCCGATTCGATCGTGACGCTGCCCATTTGCGGGCCGAGGACATGTCGCCCGGAGCGATTCCTGTACCCGAAACCATAGGCACCAATGACTGCACCGGCATGGATCAGAACGCGATCGCCGACTTGAGTGTTTTCATACAGGACGACATTCGGAAACAGCACCGTGTCACTGCCGATTCTGCATCCGTCCAGCACGCGGGCCCCTGTCATGATTCGGCTGCCACTACCAATTTCAACCCGGTCGCCGATCGTGGCACCGGCCTGGATGGTGACGCCCTGGCCGATAACTGCCGTCGAACTGATAATCGCCTGGGGGCTGATGCCGGATGCCGGCGCCGTTTTCTTTCCAGGTCGGAAGATCGCGACCACCGTGGCAAACGCGGCTTCTGCGTCCGGCACCACGATGTAATTTCTGTCCGATGGCTCCGGCCTGATCCCGGAAACGATGGCTGCGGCAGCCGCCGATTTGCAAAACCTTTCCCAGGCGTTCTGGTTTCCGGCAAAAGTGATTGCTCCAGCTCCTGCGCGATCAATCGTCGCCGTCGAAAAAACAGTCAGGTCAGGGTCACCGACCACCTCTCCACCTGTTCGTTTGGCGATTTCGCCTATCGTTGCCTGCATGCCGGATTCCTTTCCTGGCGGTTGGGCGGTCTGTTTTGCACACGCTGTCCCCGGACAGGCCGTGCCAGCGATGACGAATGCTCCGTCGATGCCATCGTCTCCGGAGATGTTACTGCGATGGACTGGAATCTGCCAAGATCAATCCCCACTCTGTGAGAATGGCAGAATGGCTGCAACCAGGCATGGTGCCTCAGGTTGTAAATGAGTTTCGGAATCCCGGCAGTCTAACTCATACATCCGGCGGTGGACGAGGTAACCCATTCCAAACCAACACGAATCGCAAGCTCCCTCACCCTGCCCGTTGCTGACTTTTTGTTTTCGTGCGGGACCGCAACTCGAGTGCCCGGCGAACCAATGCCGAAACCGCCAGCACCCGGACTGCTTGCACGAATTCGCTTTCCTGGACCGGCCGCGATTTGCCGGGGCCCAGGCGGGTACCAGCATTTTCACGGGAAAGTCAAAGTCTGGCGGTTGTCCGGCCGATAATCCCTGTAACGGTTTTTCCAGCTTTTCAGTTGCTGGTCCATTTCCCCGTACACCTGCACCATTCCGGCAGGGCGGCACTCGGAGCATTCCCGACGATGAAAACTCGCAGCCACAAGATGACAAAGTCCTTTGCACTCGGCATTCTGGCCCTCGGCTCGATCGCCTGTGCCGGTTGCCAGGTAAGCGTGGGCGGACAGACTTTGCCGAGCGCCTACTACCATGCGGACGACATACAATACATGCCACGGGGTCCTGAATTCAAACTGTCCCGCGAGGCGGCGGCATTGAAGGCAGCCCGCAACCAGATCCAGAACCAGCAATAGGTTCTGCGCCCCTTTTTCGGACTGGTACGAACCGGCAATTCCTACATCGCAGCAGCCCGCCTGATAAACTGGGACCAGTTGTCAGCGGGCATTTTTTTTGCGCCCGTCTGGTTCGCTCCAGCCGGACCACAACGTTCGTTTTGGCGCTGAAATCCTGGAATCGGCATCCATGTGGTTCGTTTTGTTGGCTGTAGTACTGGTTTTGGCCATTCTGGTGGCGCTGGCCGCAACTGCTCTGGGACTGCCTGGGCTGTGGTTCATGGTCCTGTGCGCTGCCTGCCTGAACTTTTTCGCGCCCGAAACCAGTTTCATTCACGTGACATGGACTGGGACGGCGATTTTGCTGGCGTTGGCAGTAACGGGCGAGTTGATCGAATTTTTCGCCAGCGCTGCAGGAGCCAGCAAACTGGGTGGGTCCCGACGGTCCGGTTGGCTGGCGCTGATCGGCAGTATGCTCGGAGCCATTGCCGGTCTGTTTATCGGATTGCCCATTCCGGTTGCAGGACCGCTGATCACCTCCATTCTGCTGGGCGGCATCGGTGCCGCAGCTGGAGCGATCGTCGGCGAACGCTGGGCCGGCCAGGACTGGAACCAGAGCGCCCGGGTGGGATTGGCAGCAGCGGTGGGACGACTGTTGGGAACGTTTGGAAAAACAGTCTGCGCGGCGATAATGGCAGTCATGCTGATCTGGATGGTTTGCGCTTGACACAACGTCGCGCCAAATCCTGACCCTGTCGGTCGTGAAAACTGGATTGGCGCGTGGAGTCCATCCCCCGACGCAGGGAATGACGGCCTGATTGAGCCGACGGATCAGAGTATCTGGTGAGAGGGGGCCGGGGGTGAGGGGCAAATGCCGGCGCAAAATCAATTCCAGAAACCATGGCTCCCCCTCGACCCCAAAATCCGGAGGCAATCTGATCGAGCTGGCTACATTATCGATCCGGAATTTGGGTGAGAGGAAGAGCAATTGTTCCTCGTGCGTGTGCTCTCAGAAAACACCAAAAATGGGTCACGCCGATGCCCCCATTTCCAGCAACACCCATTTCGCCATCATTCGTCTGGGCCTGCCACGTCGTCAAGCGATCCGCTACCCCCGCATCCGCACGGGCCCATGGCACATGGCGCGGCATTTGATTCCGATGA
>JBGSVU010000564.1:0-4199 GCA_041752775.1 Pirellulaceae bacterium
ATGTCTATCTGATGCCGAGCGATCTGGGGCCGGGCGACTCGATTGCTGTGGCTGAATGTATGGTGCGAACGGCCAAAGCCGTGTTGAACCGGCGGGAAGTCGTCAATGACCGGGAGCGAAAGGACCTCACGACAAGCACGCCGTGGTCCAGTCTGGATGTTTCGTTGCCGCGGGTGGTCTCGATGGTACTGTTTCATTCCCTCGCCGGCGGAAAGAAGTATACCGGTCTGGGCAACGACTATTACGCCCGGATCGAGATGAGCGATCTGGTTCACCTGAACCGGATTGTGGTCGTTGGGGAGATCGAAAAATCGCCCAGCAACCTCGAGTTTTCTGTGGCAGAAAACGCGGGACTTGCCGGCGCCCCTGCGGGATCCGCGCCGGAATATCCGCAGCAGGACAGTCAGTTGAACATGGTCCGGATCGTGTTGCCCCTTCGGGCCGGTTCGGCACGCTGAGCAAACAATTTTTTTTGGGGCAAGACTTTCGTGATCCGTACTGAGAACCTGACCAAACGCTACGGCGACATGTACGCGATTCGCGACATCAACCTGGAACTGGGGGCGGGTGACCTGTTCGGGTTTATCGGTCCCAACGGCGCGGGCAAGACGACCACCATGCGCATTATCGCCACGTTGCTGGAGCCGTCTTATGGCGAGGCTTATGTCTGCGGGAATTCCATCTATGGCGATCCCCGAGAGATCAGGCGGCTGGTCGGTTACATGCCTGATTTTTTCGGTGTCTACGATGACATGAAGGTTATTGAGGACCTGGAGTTTTTTGCGGCAGCCTACCGGATTCGCGGTGCGGCCCGGAAAAAACGCTGCGATGAACTCCTGGAAATTGTCGACCTGGATTTCAAACGCCATGCCATGGCCAACACGCTGTCGCGCGGACAGACGCAGCGGCTGGGACTGGCCCGTGTCCTGCTGCACGATCCGCAAGTGCTGCTGCTGGACGAACCTCTCAGTGGGCTGGACCCCCGGGCCCGAATCGAAATGCGGAATCTGTTGCGCCAGTTGGGGAAAACGGGCAAGACCATCATCGTCTCCAGCCATATTTTGCCCGAACTGGCTGATGTGTGTAACAAGGTCGGGATTATTGACCGGGGGATTCTGGAAACCTCCGGTGACGTGCAGGAAATTATCAGACGCGTGCGGGAACGAACGATTCTGCATATCAATGTCAAAGACAGGCTGGATGCGGCCGGAAAATTTCTCGAAGACCGCCCCGAAGTCCAGTCCGTTCAAATGGGCGACGGGCATCTGGTGGTCGCACTGCATGCCGACATCACCGACTATGCCGACCTGTCGACCAGTCTGGTCCAGAGCGGGTACCAGTTGACGATGTTGCGGGAAGAAGAGATCAACCTCGAGTCCGCATTCATGGCGCTGACGCGCGGGGTCGGGGCCAAAATCTGAGAATCCGGCCGCGAGGTATTTTCGGGGTGTGTCTGCATTCCGTTTTTTTTCAGTTTCACAGGGCTGTCTCTGGTTCGCGCGGGGGCCACCGCCCGGTAAATTGCAGCCATGTTCCAGAGACTCCTTCGATATACGAAAGTCATCTCGATCGTCGGCGACATTCTGACGATTCGGGCGGACAATGTGGGACTGGGTGATTTGGCCGTCGTCGAGAACTGGGATGGCGAACGGTCGCTGGCCCAGATTGTCGAGATTCAGCGGGACCAGGTTTCGCTACAGGTTTTTTCCGGTGGAAAGGGCCTTTCGACCGGGGCCCGGGTCCATTTTCTGGGTCGCTCCGTCCAGGTGAAGTTTTCACCCAATATCCTTGGTCGTGTTTTTGACGGAGTTGGCCAGCCGGTGGATGGCGGGCCGTGGCTGGGGGACGACCGGCGGGTCGATGCGGGTGGTCCATCGGTAAATCCAACCCTCCGAATCGTGCCGAAAAAATTCATCGAGACAAAAGTTCCGATGATCGACGTGTTCAATTGTCTGGTCGAAAGCCAGAAGATCCCGATCTTTTCCATCGCTGGCGAGCCCTACAACAAACTTCTCGCGCGAATCGGAATCCAGGCCGATGCCGACATCATCGTCTTCTGCGGGATGGGACTGATTTTTGACGATTTCCATTTCTTTCGCAGCACATTTGAAAACGAAGGAGTTTTTGCCCGGACCGTGATGTTCGTTAACCAGGCTTCGGACCCAATTGTCGAGCGGTTGCTGGCCCCGGACCTGGCCCTGAAAGTCGCCGAGCGGTTCGCCGTGGAAGAGAACAAGCGTGTCCTGGTCCTGATGACCGACATGACGGCCTATGCCGACGCGCTCAAGGAGATCGGCGTGGCCATGGAACGCGTCCCGTCCAACCGCGGATACATGGGGGACCTCTACAGCCAGCTGGCATTGCGATACGAACGGGCCTGCGACTACAGGGGCGCCGGTTCGGTCACCATCCTGACAGTCACCACCATGCCAGGCAACGACGTGACCCATCCGGTTCCGGACAACACCGGTTACATCACCGAAGGCCAGTTCTATCTGCATGGCGGACAGATCGATCCCTTTGGCTCACTGTCGCGGCTGAAGCAGCAGGTGATTGGCAGCGTGACCCGCGAAGATCATTCGCAGGTGATGAACACCATGATCCGGTTCTACTCAGGTGCCAGGGATGCCGAAAAGAAACAGCAAATGGCTTTTGATTTGTCACCGCTCGATCACAAACTGTTGAAATTCGGCGAACTTTTTTCCAGGCGCTTCATGGACATTGACGTGGCCCTGCCGCTGAACGACGCGCTCGACCTCTGTTGGCAGACCATGGCCGAATGTTTTGAGCCCCGCGAGCTGTTGATGCGTGACAAGCTGATCGAGAAGTATTTTCCGGAAATTGCAAGTGTGGAGACATGATTCCAGTTCCGTGACCGTTCTGCGATCACAACGATGGCTAACGATGGTAGAACAATTGTCTTCAATTGTTTGTCACACGACCTCCCAGACAGCCTGAACAATTGAGAACAACTGTTCTGCAACCAACCGCCCCACTATCATGGCTTTGGCTCTCAACAAAACGACCCTGAAGCAGCAGCGGGACCAGCTGAAGACGTTCAGGCGTTTTCTTCCCTCCCTCGACCTGAAACGGCAGCAGTTGCTGGCAGCGCTGAAGCAGGCGCGGAAAGAGCAGGAAGGGATTCATTCGGAATACAGCAGATACCGGACCCGGGTCACGCAGATCTTTCCGCTGATGGGCAGTTCCACGGCGGCGACCCGCAATCTCGCCAGTCTGGTGCGCATCACGGCGGTGAAGATCGGCCAGCAGAACATGCTGGGCACGACGCTGCCCGTTGCTGAAGTGGTCGATTTTGATGTGGCGACTTATTCGCGGCTGGTGATGCCGTTCTGGGTCGATTTGCTGGTCGAGAGTCTTCAGCAACTGGCGACGCTGAATGTCAGGCGGCAGGTGGCCGATGAGCGGGTGGCGCGGCTGGCTGTCGCGGCGCGGCGCATTACCCAGCGGGTCAACCTGTTTGAAAAAGTGTTAATTCCACGCGCAGATTCCAGTATCCGGAAGATCGTGATTTTCCTTTCCGACCAGGAACGGGCTGCCGTGGTTCGTTCCAAGATTGCCAAAAGCAAAAGTGCCAAAATGGAGTCGAGAGAGACCAGCGACGGACTTTCGGGTCCATCAGAAATCAAAGTGCAAAACCGCCCGCCAAACTGATTTTCGGAACCCAGTCCCACACTGCCCATGTCAATCGTCCCGCTTCGAAAAGTCACCCTGTATGGAGCCGCCCGGCAGCGGGACGAGGTGATCGACCGGTTGCAACAAATGGGCTGTTTGCACCTGATCGACCTGAACGGAATCGCCGACCGCAGGGCGCCTGAACACGCCTGGCGCAGCGAAGTCCACGAGGCCATCAAGTATCTGCGTGCCGCACCGACTCCCAACCCGAACCAGTACACGAAATATTCTGCGGGAATGGATTGTCTGAAAGCCGCCCGCGAGGTGCTGGAGAACAAGCGGTTGCGGGAAGAGTTTCAGGACGAACGGGATTTTCTTGCGAAGTCCATTGAGCAGACCCGGCCCTGGGGTGATTTCCGCATCCCCAACGAACAGTTGCCGCACGGTTTAAGGCTGTGGTTTTACCCGATTCCCCACCGGCGTCTGGACGAATTGCTGGAATCGCAGGTGGTTTGGCAAAAAGTCAGCGAGGACCTTCAGCACCAGTACATTGTCGCAATCAGCGC
>JBGSVU010000565.1:0-3530 GCA_041752775.1 Pirellulaceae bacterium
GCGAAAACTCGCGGGTCCGGCACCCGCTGCCGATTCGGGTCTGTTGCCGATGGTCAATGCGGCACTGAACAGTGATGAATTCCCGGCCGTGGAAACCCGATTTGTACGGTTCGCGATTTTGCAATCCAGCCAGTCGCAGCCCTGTCTCGACGAGCTGGAAATTTTTGCGGCGGGTTCCGGTCTCAACGTCGCCCTGGCCTCCGCCGGCAGCGTGGCGACTTCGTCTGGCAACTATTCTGGCGATCCGAAACATCAGTTGCACCACATCAATGATGGTATTGCCGGAAACGACCACAGCTGGATTTGCGATTCGGAATCGGGCTGGGTCCAGATTGAGTTTCCCGACAAGGTGGCGATCGACCGCGTAGTTTGGGCGCGCGACCGCGAGAAGAAATATACCGACCGCCTGGCCGTCAGCTATACGATTTCGGTTTCAGACGATGGGGAAACCTGGCGGGAAGTTTCCGGATCGGGTCGGCGACAGCCTTTTCTGGTGAACGGGGTCGAGGCGGAAGACGCTTTCGTCACACGACTGTCGCCCGACGATGCGACTCGTGCGAAAGAGCTTTTTCAAACGAAACTGTCGCTTCGTGGCAGTCTCGACGAATGGAACCGGAAGGTTCCCGTGGGGTATGCAGGCACGTTCAAGCTGCCCGAACAGGTCTTTCGGCTCTACCGTGGCGAACCGACGGCACCGCGGGAGGAAGTTGCTCCTGATGTGTTGACCGTGATGGGAACGCTGGACATGGCGACTGACGAACCGGAACAGTCGCGGCGGATGAAACTTGCCCGATGGATTGCTTCCGAAGAGAACCCGCTGACCGCGCGGGTGATCGTCAACCGCGTTTGGCACTATCATTTCGGGCGGGGAATTGTTGCGACGCCCAGCGATTTGGGAAAGAACGGTGCCCTGCCGTCGCATCCCGAACTGCTCGACTGGCTGGCAAAACGGTTCGTGGAAAACGGCTGGTCACTGAAAGGGTTGCATCGTGATATCCTGCTGTCGAGCACTTACCGGCAATCGAGTCGCCCCCGCAGCGACGCGCTCGCAAAAGATGCCGACGGCCGGTTGCTGTGGCGGTTTCCGCCGCGTCGCCTCGAGGCCGAAGCGATTCGCGACTGTGTGCTGCAGCTGACTGGCAAGCTGAATTTGCAGGCGGGGGGCCCCGGCTTTCTGCTGTTCAGGGTCGATCGCGAGAATGTGCATCATTATTTTCCCCTGGAAGAATTCGGCCCGGAACATTTTCGGCGGATGATCTACATGACCAAGATTCGCCAGGAACAGGATGAGGTCTTTGGGACGTTTGACTGTCCCGACGGGGGACAGACGATCCCGCAGCGCAGCCGGTCGACGACGGCACTGCAGGCACTGAACCTGATGAACAGCAAATTCATGATGGAACAGGCCGGGTTTCTGGCAGAGAGATTGAGGACGGGGGCTGGTGACGGGGTTGAAGATCAGGTCCGGATGGCTTTTGAACTGGCTTATTCGCGGGTTCCTTCGGATGAAGAGCTGGCGGATTCGGTTCAGTTCATCGACGGATACGGGCTGGAAGCTTTTTGCCGGGCCCTGTTGAACACCAACGAATTCCTGTTTGTGAGCTGACCATGCACGATTCGCTGTTCGCGCGATGTTTGCCGGGACGCCGGTCATTTCTGTCGAGTACGATGACGGGGTTGACCGGCATTGCGCTGACACAGTTGCTGGCGGACCAGAATTTGCTGGCTCAGGAAGTCGACGGGGAGGCAGTTTCCCCGATCCGGCCGGTGATCGACCCCCAGAATCCAGGCCGTGCGAGGCCCAGCCATTTTGCGCCCGCGGCAAAAAACGTGATAGTGATTTTCTGTGCCGGGGCCTGCAGCCAGATCGACACGTTTGACTACAAACCGGAACTGGTGCGCCGGCATGGCCAGCCGATGCCAGGTGAGCAGGTCGTCACCTTCCAGGGAGGGCAGGGGAATTTGCAGAAAAGTCCCTGGGAATTCAAGCCGCGCGGCGAGTCGGGCAAGATGATCTCAACGCTGGTCGATCATATCGGCGAACTGGCTGACGACATCTGTTTCATTCATTCGCTGACCGGAAAAACCAACACGCACGGTCCCGGCGAAAATTTCATGTCGACCGGATTCACGCTGGACGGTTTCCCCAGCATCGGCAGCTGGGTATCGTACGCACTGGGCAGCGAAAATGAAAACCTGCCGGCTTTCGTTGCCATCCCCGATCCGCGCGGCAAACCGCAATCGAGCGTAAACAACTGGGGACCGGGCTTCCTCCCCGCGGTGTTTCAGGGGACCGATTTCAACGCCGCGGAACCCATCCGCAATCTCGCCAGGCCGGGCGGCATCGATGCAAAACGGGATCTCGCGACACGGGAATTTTTGCAGCGGCTGAATGCAAGGCACCTCGCACAGTTTCCGGGCGACAGCGAATTGTCCGCGCGAATTGCCAGCTATGAACTGGCGGCGCGGATGCAGTTGTGTGTGCCGGAGATCGCCGATCTGTCTACCGAACCGGACCATGTTTTGAAAATGTATGGCGCCGACGATACGGAGAACAGCCTGAAGGCCGGGTTTGCCCGGAATTGCATTCTGGCCAGGCGACTGGTGGAAAACGGCGTGAGATTTGTACAACTGTTCAATGGGGCCTATCAAACCGGCGGGGAAGGAACCAGCAACTGGGATGGACACAAGTTCCTCAAGGACCAGTACGATGTGCATGGTCCGATTCTGGATCAACCTGCGGCCGCGCTGGTTCGCGATCTGAAACAGCGCGGTTTGCTGGAGGATACGCTGGTCGTGTGGTGTACGGAGTTTGGCCGGATGCCGACGTTCCAGGAAGGAGCCAGCGGGCGGGACCACAATCCGGCCGGTTTCACGGCGTGGATGGCTGGTGCCGGTGTGAAAAAGGGATTTTCATACGGGGCGACCGACGAGTTCGGCTACAAGGCCGTCGAGAACGTCGCCACGGTTTACGATTTTCACGCGACGATTCTGCACCTGTTGGGGCTGGATCACAAACGGCTGAGTTTTTATCACAATGGTATCGAACGGCGGCTGACTGACGTGCATGGTAACGTGATTCGGGACCTGCTGATTCAACCGGGGTAAGCCGTTTTGGCGCCAGCCACGGTTCTTCATTACAATTTTTGGATGTTAAGGTAAGCTGTTTTGGCGCTAGTTGTCTGTCAAGCTCAAGAATTGGGGTACGATGGACGTCCTCGTACGTTCACCACATCCCGAAGACTTAAACTGGACAAAACGCTAGTCACGGTTCCTCAGAACAATCCGCGCTAACGCCCAAACGGCTTACCTGAGCATCCTGATTCTTGATGTCGACCGACCAGTAAATATTTAAAAGGAAAAGTGCGAATGAAAAAAGCAACCAGCGAGAACTCCGGGCCCAGTCGCCGCAATGGCACGCAGTACAGAATTACCGCAGAAGAGATCGCCCAGTACAGCGAACAGGGCTATCTGATTCTGAACGGATTTCTGACAGAAGAAGAGATGGCGACGCTGGACCCCTGGTTTGA
>JBGSVU010000566.1:0-10869 GCA_041752775.1 Pirellulaceae bacterium
AGATGGTCCTGCTGGCGGAACTGGGGCAGTGGCAGCGCGAATCGGTCAGCCAGACGATCTACCACAAGAATCTCGAACGGGTCGCCTATGTCATGGCCGAATGCGCGGGTCGCGCTCCGGCCGAGTGCATCGTCGATTTGCAGGCCGACATGCAGACCGCGGGCGTGAACCGCGTCGCCGCGAACGAAGCCCGCCCCGTGGCCACACGGACTTTTCTGAACAATGGCAGCGGTATCGAATGGTCCGTGCCGGCCGGAATCGATGTCCGCTTCGCAGGAGAAGGGGAGTGGAAGATCACGCTCGACGTTTTCCGCGACCTTGGCCTGGCCTTCGCTGCCGCGATGGTCATGATTTACATCATCCTCGTGGCGCAAACCGGATCGTTTGCGATTCCGGTGATTGTGATGCTGGCGATACCGCTGACGGCACTCGGCGTGATGCCTGGTTTTTATCTGTTGAATCTGTTGATGAGTGTCCCCTCGGGTGGCTATCCCGATCCGGTTTTTTTTACGGCTACGGCGATGATCGGCATGATTGCGCTGTCGGGCATTGTGACACGCGACTCGATCATTCTCGTGGACTTCATGGAACAGTCGGTGGCGCGGGGCCGGCCGCTGTTCGATGCGATTCTGGAAAGCCGCGTCGTTCGGTTGCGTCCGATTCTGTTGACGGCCGGGGCCGCGATGCTGTCGGCGATTCCGATCACGCTCGACCCGATTTTTTCCGGTCTCGGCTGGTCGCTGATCTTCGGTTTGATCGCCAGCACGCTTTTCACGCTGTTTGTCATTCCGGCGACCTACTGGCTGCTGTATGCCGGAAGAACGGCCAAAGCAGCAAAAAAATGACTTCCTGAATCGCCGGTTCGGCCTTGCGGTTCTGTCCGGACCGCGCGCCCCGGATCCAGGACCCCTGAGCGACCTGCTGCGGCCCTCTCTGCCAGCAGATTTGATTATCCAAAAATTGATATTGTCCGGAGAAACCGGGGCCGCTAGTTTTGGAAAACCAAATTTGAATTGGCAAATCACGGCTGTGAGCGGTCGGGTTTGTCCCACAACGAACAGGGAGGTTCACCATCCATGGCGCGACCCAAAGCCGCCGAATTAACCGACCGTGAACTTGCGGTCATGCAGGTCTTCTGGCAGCAGGACGAAGCGACTGCAGAAGACGTGCGGCAGCGCCTTGCCGAATCGGGCGAAACGCTGGCCTATGTCACAGTCGCCAATGTGGTCCGCGGCCTGGCGGACAAGGGTTTTCTGGAACAGACCTGGAGCGAACGGCCGTATCGCTATCGCGCGATCCGGACGTTTGATGAAGTGTCAGGGCGTCTGATTGGTGACTTTGTCGACCGGCTGTTTGAGGGCTCCCGCGAATCGATGCTGGTGCACCTGCTCAGCAACCGGAAGCTGACCGGCCAGGAACGCCGTTTTCTCAGAGAAGTCCTCGGCCAGATCGAACAGGGAGGTCCTGATAATGAGTGAATGGATACTTTGTGCGATTCAGGTTTCAGTCATTGCCACCGGGACCTGGTTGGTGGGGCGATGGCTGTTGATCCGGCGTCCGGAAGTTTCGGCGATGGTCGGTGTGCTGGGAATGGGTGCTGCGGCGGTGATCGTCCTCGCGACTGCGACCCGCATTCCGCGTCCATGGACCGTTGCGTTGCCCGTACCCACGGACGATGTGGCCGTCGCAAAAGTTGAGGATACCGATGTCGTCCCGGGCGCGAGCCGAGCTGGCGTCATACATGACAATTCCCGACGGGTGGACACCGTCCGCCCTACTACACCCGCGACCGGCTGGCAAATCTACACGATCGCCGGTCAGCTGCGCCGCTGGAATTCGATGGTGTTGTCGGGACCGTCCAAACCGTTTCAGTGGGTGTTTCGTGTTGCCGTTGCCATTTGCGTGCTGTTGCTGGTCCGGATCGTTCTGGGCAATCTGGCGGTGATGCGGCTGGCGTGCAGCAGCACACCCGTCAGGGATATCCGCTGTGATCGAATTTGTCGCGAGGTCTCCCGCAGGCTGGGGATTACAGAACCGGTCGACGTGCGGCAACATCGGCAGTTTCACAGCCCCTGTGTCAGCTGGCTGACACCCTGGACGGTCTACCTGCCGGTCGGGTTTGAATCGTGGACAGATGAAGAGCTGTCGGCGGGGATCGCACATGAGCTGGCTCACCTGAACCGTCGCGATGCTCAGGTTCGGCTGGTGTCCGAACTGTGCTGGACGGCAATTTGCTGGAACCCGTTGATGCTGTTGGTTCGCCGGCAGTTGACGCTGGCCCAGGAACTGGCTGCCGATCAAATGGCGGCTCGTGCGATCAACAGCCAGCGAACTTATACCTGTGGTCTTCTGCGGCTGGCGTTGCGTTGTGACGCCCCTCGCCAGAGACATGTTTTTGCGTCGAGTATTTCCATTTCGTCCAGTTGTATGATCAGGAGGATCAAAATGTTGAAGGGATTTCAAACGGGTTCGCGCACCGCTTCGTCGGTGCTGCGAAACATGGTGTGTGGTTTGATGCTGGCGGGTTGCGGATGGCTGGGGTGCTGGACCGTCCAGGCCCAGTCGACAGGGCGGGCCGGGCAGCAGGAACCGGACACGACTACCGGTGCCATTCGGGTGGCGACGAACGATGCCGTTCCGGCCGGAAACACTCCACCGTTTTTTGCGCGTGCCGAATCACTTCCCTGGGAGGTCCTCGGGGATACGGACGGGTATCTGTCGGTGCGTGTTGCCGAACTGTTGCAACACCCGATGTTGAAGCGCCAGGTGCCGGTCGTCCAGGCTGTTATTGAAAACACCTTGCGGTCTGCCGACGATGGAAACGCACAGCGCCTGGCCGATTTCGGTCTGTCACTGGATGCGATTTACCAGGTCGACCTGCACCTGCTGCCCACCGTGCACGTGATGGTTCCCAACGAAGAACAACTGAAACGGGGCTTGCAACGGGGAGGCATTTCTGTGGGTGGGACTTCCCAGGGGCTGCGGATCCAGGTGGCAAACGAAGTGGACTGGCCAGCCCTCGTGAGAGCGCATGATTTTTCCAGCTGGTGGCCCGATCAGACAACCCGGGACGCTTTACTCGAAGCGGTCGAAAACGGCATCGATGCCGGTACGATCGCCCAGTCTGCCGAGGTCAGTTCTGCCCCGGCTCCCAGGGATCCAGCGGCGACACCGGATCCACTGAACGATTGCCAGAAGCAACTCTGGCAGGATGTGAACGGTGGTGTCGTGACGTGGTTCATACGAATCACTCCCCAAAGTGGTTTGGCCGCATCATCAAAAGCCGCCATGAACGACCCGGGCAGCACGGAGACTGAGCGGACCTGGTGGAAAACGGCCCTGTCGATCAACGCCGTTGCCATCGGACTTGACTATGCCGACGGAAACCCTGGTGAATCGGTGCGACTATCTCTGGAACCGGCACCAGGAACAACCGCTGAGACCCTGGCGAGTCAACTGGAAACGTTCCGGTCAACGCTCATTTCCGAGCTGAAACGGCCCAGCACCGAAGGATTGAGCGAATCGAAACGCGACGAGCTGATTCGGCAGGTGCACGGACTGGAGATTGTCCCGGTCGGATCTGGCGATACGGCACGCGTTCGAATTCAGGGAGCGGTCTCGGTCGCCGCGCTGTTGCAAATGGAATAGGCTGATCTCACCCGGCCTCCGGATTCCGCCCATGCGGTGCATTGTCGGAGCCTGGCCTGGGTAGAATGCCCGGGGAATATGTCTCAGGAAAATTTTCGGACAGGCGTCTGGAACTGCAGAATCGGAGTCAGCATCCCGGCGTGGGGCTGACTCTTTTTTTTCCACAGTCGGAATCAGAACAGTCCTGCAGCTGCAATCAAATCGCGGCAGATACGCTGCGATTCCCGATTCCAGGTCCAGTGTACTGCGGCCGGTCTGGAGCAGCAGGCAGGCACAGGGAACTGTAGAATACAATTCTCCAGACGCCATTCTTCGGGAACCCGAATCATGCCAAACCATTTTGTCCCAACGTTTCTCAAATCAGTGGCCCTGCTCCTGCTGCTGCAGGGGTGGGCCCAGTCCGCTACCGGACAGGAGGAGCAGCCGGTGCGCCATGCCGTTTTGATTGCTGGAGGGTTTACGGGGATTATTGACGAAGAAGGCCGCGAGGTCTGGAGAACCCGCGACGGGGCCAAAGATGCGACGCGAATGGCCGACGGTCATATCCTGATCACCTACCCTGATGAAGTCGTCGAGTTCAACCCGGCCAAGGAGGTGGTCTGGCGTTTTTCCAAAGCTGATTCGGATGCCGAGCTGGTCAGCGCCTGGCGACTGGACCAGGGTGAGACCATGATCGTGGTTCTGGGCAACCAGCCGCGCCTGATCGAAGTCGATGCGCAGGGGAACACCACCCGCACGGTCCCCATCGATCCGGAACAAACCGAAAACACGCACATGCAGACGCGGATGGCCCGGCCGTTGCCCAATGGCAATTACCTCGCGCCGCATTTGTTTGGATACTCGGTTCGTGAATACACACCCGAGGGCGAAGTCGTTGCCGATTTTCAGACCGACACGGAACACTTCGGCGGTCCCGACGCAAGGAACTGGCCGTTCACTGCCATTCGAACAGGCGAGGGCACGACCGTGGTTGGATGCACCTATGGCAATCGCGTCGTCGAGTTCGACGCCGAGGGAAAAATCGTCTGGGAACTGACTAACGACGATGTGGGCGGCCTGATCAAGGATGCCTGTGGAGTCCAGCGGTTGCCGGGCGGCAACACGGTGGTGACCAGCTATGGTCAACGGGAACCGCATGCCGTGAAGCTGTTCGAAGTCACCCCGGACAAAAAAGTAGTCTGGACCTACAGCGGCCACCACGCCCACCACTTTCAGGTCCTCACCACCAACGGCGAACCCGTACCCGGCGTGCCGATGAAGTAGAAAAGCTGTTCTCGGCAACGCGTCGGGTTTCCTGCCCAATAGCGGCGTAGCCGCGACAGCAAATAGCTGCGGGTGCAAACCCGCAGAAGATGCCGCAATAGGCAAACCATCGAGCCGCGAACGCGGCGACAGCAGAAAAAGGCTTTCGATGGTTTGTGTATACTGAATGTACCGAATGCTGTCGCGGCTTCGCCGCCTGGGTTTCTTTATTGGGCTTGCTACCTGCGGGTTTGCACCCGCAGCTATTTGCTTCCGCCGCATTCGCGGCTGGTGAGGCGCATTACCTGACCGTCCCGACAAGAACAGTCAACGTCTGGCAACGAAGAAATTCACCACGAAGGGCACGAAGGATACGAAGATTCAGTGCGATGAAATATTCAGTTATCCAGTCGGGAGAATCATCCGACGGAAAACGCACCCGCAGTTCAGCGTCCAGACTCCTTCGTGCTCTTCGCGTTCTTCGTGGTAACCATACAGCGCCTTGTCCGGCTTTCCATCAGAAACGCAGACTATCCGGTTCGCCCTGCGGAATTTGACATTTTCAGAATGCAGCCACCGGTTGTTTCCATCCACTTTTCCCGGATCAAACCGAGGCATTGCCTGCCGACTGCCGAGACGACGGCGGGAACAACCGAATTCCCGAACTGGCGGTAGGCCTGCGTGTCGGAGACCGGAATATCACCGCGATTCTGGACAATTTCGCCATAGCCCATCAGGCGCGCGGCCTCGACGACCGTCAGGCGACGGGGATTTCTGTCACACCCCTGACTGATCAGGATTTCCGATCCATCCTTGTAGTAACGGGCGCTGAGTGTTCTGGAGATGCCGGAAAAATCCTCGATCAATCCGAATCCGAAACCGTTTCCCCGGGCCTCATGTTTTTTTCTGTAACCTTGCAGGTAGTTCCAGAGTTGGTCGGTCAAAGTGTATTTTTTGTCAGGGGCATCCTCGAGGATCGAGGCGATCTGGGGTGCCGGGCTGGAGGGCCGGCCGGGGAATGCGAATTCCGGAAAGTCGCCAAACACGGCCTTGTCGAAACAAACGATGAAAATCCGCTCGCGATGTTGCGGCACCCACGCCGCGGCGTCGATGATTTGGCTGAACACCCGGTAACCGAGCGATTTCAGTTCGGATTCAATGATCTGCCACGTGCGCTTGCTGTCGTGCGACTTGAGATTCTTGACGTTTTCCAGGATCATCACGGGCGGTCGTTTGATCCCTGCGATTTCGCAGATTCTGAAAAACAGGTTTCCCTGACGCTCGCACTGAAATCCGTCGGCCATCCCAAGACTTCGTTTCTTCGATACCCCCGCAATCGAAAAGGGCTGGCAGGGAAATCCACCGGCGAGAATGTCGTGATCGGGAATATCGCCCGGATCAATTTCATTGATGTCGCCGTGCGGCTGTTCGCCAAACCAGGACTCATACGTCTTGCGCGAAAAACGGTCCCACTCACTGCTGAACACACAGGTGCCACCGATTTTCTGCAGCCCAACCCGGAATCCGCCAATACCGGCAAACAGATCGATGAACGAAAATGGAAAAGAATCGACCTGGCGTGTCGTTTCAGTGACGCCGGCATTTGGAAATATCGGCAACAACCCGTCTGAGTCGTTGAATTCTTCGGTCCCTGAAATCACAACCCTGTCCCGATCGACGATTTTGAAAAAGGCCCGCTCTGTCATCTTCGCGCCCGCACGGACCGTGACAGAGTGATCCAGCAGACGGGATGCACATGAGCCATTCACATGTCCAGTGGGAAAAATATCCGGCCGTCACGGATGCAGGTGGCGGGGGGCGCGGATACCATGATATCAGCGTTGCCCGGCAAGACCAGTCACTGGGCGGTCTCGCCGCCGGCACCCGAAGCCAATCCGCGCAAATTGCGTGCGCCAGGGACGCTAAAATTACCGGTGCAACTGGCAACGGCCAACGGAGGAGCCGGGCCGTTTGTCCGGGGCTTTATTTTTTCTGCAACGGCAAGTCATCGTCGTCATCGTCTTCGACGGCGGTGATGGCCCAGGCAGGGTAGGGGACCGTCGACCCTTTTTGCGAACGCCACAGGATCTGGTTCAACACGTCTTCTGGCGCTGCGTCGATCTGGCGAAAATTCAGGGTCGCGCTGATTTCCGCGTCACGCCGTAACTGGGGATCGCCGATCGACGTGGGTGTCGGGTTCATCTGGTCCAGCGGAACGGTATTTTCTTCCGCGTGATACTCCGTGAAATCCGGCGTGTCCACGAAACAGTCAAACATCGGTGTGGCAGTGGCATCAAAACGGTTCATGGGCGGCAGCCCGAGAATCTGCTCAATCGTCCGCAACACGCTGGTCGTATTGTACAGCGTACTGACGGTCTCGCCCCGCCGTGACCAGGGGCTGATCACCCAGGCCGTCGTGCGGTAACCGCTGACGTGATCCCATCCGGCCTGCGGGTCATCTTCGATCGCAAAAATCGCCATCTCATGCCAGAAGGGTGAATGCGACAGGGCTTCCACAATTCGTCCCATCGCCAGGTCATTGTCGGCCATGCAGGCCGCCGGAGTCGGACACCCACTGCTGGTTCCGCTGGTGTGGTCGTTGGGCAAACAGATGATGGTCAGGGACGGAAACTCGCCCCGCGCCGTGAAATCGTTCAGTTCGCGAATGATGAAATCGGCGCGGTACTGGTCGGGAACCGACATTTCCCAGCCCACATAATCCGTGGGTGAAAAATCGCGAATCGACTCAATCCCCGGTTCGCTGGCAAAAATCACCGCATCCGACTCGCCGGTCCACGTCTTGTAACAGTCCATGAATCCGGGGCTTCCCTGCTGCGCCGGATCGCGCCAGCGCACGGCTGGCATCATGAACTCACCGTAGTTGCGGATGCTGACCTGATGCCGGACCGCGTTGTCCCAGATAAAACCGGCGGGAGAATAGGCGAGGGCATCGACATCATCCTCGCCCATTCCGTCGGGATAGCTGCGCGGAAACCCGGCGAAACTTTTTTCCATATAGTCCGTACTCATCGCGGTCGTGCTCCACTGATGTCCGTCCGCACTCAGAATCCCCGCGCAGTAGGTGTTGTCCAGCAACCCAAACTGGTCCGCCAGCGCGTGGTAGTTGGGCGTGATCTCGCGGCCAAAAATACAGAGGTCGGAGTTGCCATTGCCGTTGGGCAGGGCGCCAAAAACCTGGTCGTAGGTGCGGTTTTCCTTGATCATGTAAACCACATGCCGGATCGTACTCGGTTCGCCGATTCGCTGGGGAACGGGCCGGGGTGGCTGGTTCTCACGCGGGGGAAGAAAGGCCTCGGCAATACGGGGCTGGGCCATGTTGGCATCGGCACGGGCCGTGTGTTTTTCCAGTTCTTCTTTCGTCGGCACCGAAACCATCGAAACCGATCCGTGATAGTGATGCGAGTTGAATCCTTCGGTGCCGTCTTTGGGCTTTGCCTGTTGCGGCAGTCCCTTGATGTTGGCCACGTGGATCCGCTTGCGGCCGGCATCAAACACAATCGCTCCGGGGAACCAGCCCACAGGAATCAGGCCCTCCATCGCCGACTCACCGCGGTCATCGAGGTCCAGATCAATCACGGCCACGGCGTTCTGCGAACCATTGGCAACAAAAAGTTTTTTTCCGTCGCCGTCAAAGGCAATCGCGTTCGGTGCCGCTCCGAGGAGTTCGGCCGGATTCGGTTTGGCCCAGATCGTGTCAACCACCGTTCGGCTGGCAACATCGATCACGCTCAGGTTGTCGCTGCCTGCATTGGCGCAGATCACAAATTTTCCGTCGGGCGAAACGGCCAGGTCACAGGCGTGCAGCCCAACCAGAATCCCGTCAGACAGTTTCCCCGAATCCAGCTCCACCACCGAGACCGAACCTTCGCTGACGATATGCCGAACCGGATCGACGCGGACTTCAGTTCCCCGCCCCGCCGGCCCGGTCAAATCGCCTGCGCCCGGTCGCCCCCCGCCCCAGTTGCTGACGAAAGCAAGATTGCCGCAAACAACAACATCGTAGGGAGCCACTCCGACGTCGAACTGCCGCAGGACCTTGCCCGACGCTGCATCGAGTTCGATCAACTGGTTCGAAAGGTTGCCGCAGACATACAGGCGGGATCCGTCGGCATTCAGTGCCAGGCCGCTGGGGATTTCGGCGGCGCGGCGCGGTGCGTTGGCGTTCGGCAGGGCAATCGTGTGCGACGGTGCCACCTGACCATCCTCCAGCAGGCTGAAAACCTTGATTGAGCCGTTGACGTTGCTCAAAAAAATCTGCCGCCCGTCGCGGGAAAAAATCAGCCCGGTGTAACTGACCTGGCCTTTTTTGTCGGGGTTGAGAATGTTGGGAGAAACAGCGTCGGGCGGCGGAGTGGTTTGATCCTCCGGTGGCAAATCGACTCGCTGCCGGATCTCGCCACTGTCCGGATCAATCACGACCAGCTGGCTGGTCTTGCCACTGACGACCAGCGTTTTTCCGTCAGGACTGAGGGCCAGCGCCTGCGGACGCATTCCGGGCAATTCGACTTGCGTCCCCGCCGGCGTCAGCAACTGGTTCACGGGCGTGACAATCACATCGTCCCGGTGGCGGCCGACCAGCAGGGTCGGGGAACCGGTTTGCCAGGCCTCCGCCAGACTGACATGACAGCAAACAGCAGTGGTAAACAGGCAGAGCCTCAGGCAAAATGAGTTGTTCATGGCAGCAGGCCTGGAAATTCGGGATTGAAGCTTGGGAGGTGGGCTGACAGTTACGCGGCACTGGGCGCGTCGACGGGCAGCGAATCGGGTCGTGGACTGGGTAGCGATTCCGGCCAACTCAGGACGGGTTACCGCGTCCATCGCGCCCGTTATGTTGAGTTGGTAGTTCCTGGAGCCTGTCCCCAAAAGGGTCTGACCGGTCTGCCCCCTTTTGGGGACAGGCTCTTAACCTAACTTTTTGCCGTTAAGACTGCGAGAAGGCCGGAGTGTTTTTCTCCGGGCCTCGCTGGGCACCGGAAAACCGTGGGAGGAAAAGCAAAGCATCGTGGCACAGACTTTTTTTGGCGGATATGCTCCTGTGGGCGGCGAGCACCGGGTGGTCGTGATTGGGGGCGGGTTTGGGGGCGTCGCGGTTTGTCAGGGTTTGCGTCGTGCCGCGGTGCGAATCCGGCTGGTCGACCGGCGAAACTTTCACCTGTTCCAGCCACTGCTCTATCAGGTCGCCACCGGTGCGCTCTCGCCAGCCAACATCGCGGCGCCGCTGCGAAAGATTTTCTGGCGGCAAAAAAACTGTGACGTGCTGCTCGATTCGGTGACCGGATTCGATTTTGAGAAAAGACAGGTCCATCTGGCGGTCTCGCCATCCCTGGACTACGACACGCTGGTGATCGCTGCCGGGGCGTCGCACAGCTATTTTGGCAACGACCACTGGGAACGTTTTGCGCCGGGACTGAAGACCATCGAAGATGCAACCGAAATCCGCCGGCGGATTCTGGGAGCGTTTGAGGCGGCCGACCGCGAAACCGACCCGATGCGCCGCCGCGCCTGGTTGACCTTTGTGGTGGTCGGTGCCGGTCCCACTGGAGTCGAACTGGCAGGTGCGATCGCCGAACTGTCCCGCCATACCTTGCGAAACGATTTTCGCCATATCGACCCGCTGGAAACCGGAGTGATGCTGGTCGAAGCCGGCGGGAAAGTGTTGTCGTCCTTTGCCGACCCGCTTCCAGACCGGGCCCGTCGCTCGCTGCAACAGCTGGGCGTCGATGTCCGGCTGGGATTGAAAGTCATCGACATCAGCGATGAATCGGTGTCGCTGCAGTCGACCAGCGGCGATACCGGAACCGAAACCGTTTTAACCCGGACCGTCCTGTGGGGTGCTGGCGTTCAGGCGGCGCCGATTGCGAACAGCATTGTCGCCGCGGCCACCAGGTCGGCCACCCCAACGTCGGCCACCCCAACGTCGGCTACCCCTGCGTCAGGCGACGCGATGAACGCCGTGCA
>JBGSVU010000567.1:0-3045 GCA_041752775.1 Pirellulaceae bacterium
GCGGGACCAGCATTTTTCCCGGGCACTCCCCTGCCCCACAATTGCACCACCCCCCGTAACAGACACTTTCCAGGCACAACCCGTGAGCCGGTGCCGTTTGCCCGGCCGCATTCCGGTCGGCGGCCAACAGCGCCCCGGCGACAGACTGGACCGTGCGCCGGCCACGACCCACCTGAACCAGCGACCCGGCCATAATCCGGACCATGTTGTAGAGAAAACCATCCGCCGTGACCCGAATCGAAATGTACTGTCGCCCGTCGCGCCGTACAGCATCGACTTCCAAGTCCAACACATTGCGCACGGTGGTCAGACGTCGCGAACCCACGGCCTGGAAACTGGCGAAATCGTGTTCTCCCCGAAAGCACCTCGCGGCCTGCTGCATCGCATCCAGATCCAGAATCATGGGCACATGCCAGGCATGACGCAACTCCATCACATCGCGGACCAGCCCGGCCACAATCCGGTAGCGATAGCTTTTGCAAACCGCATCGCGGATCGCGTGAAAGCCGTCGGGCGCCGGCAGGACTTTTTCCACAACAATGTCGTCTGGCAAATTGACCGACAGCGCCCGGACGAGTTTGTCACATTCCAGGTCGCAGTGGGTGCTGACACTGCAGACCTGGCACCTCGCGTGCACGCCGGCATCCGTCCTGCCGCTGGCAATGATCCGCACCCGTTCGCGGGTCACCTTCGACCACGCCCGCTCGACCCGTTCCTGAATCGAAGGGCCGTTGACCTGGAATTGCCAGCCAGCATAGTTCGTGCCGTCGTAAGCGACGACTAGACGCAAGTTGCGCATGGAATCAGTTTTCTGGTGACCAGCAACTCGGCAATTTGAACTGCGTTCGTGGCTGCTCCCTTGCGAAGATTGTCGCTGACGCACCAAAACGCCAGACCCGTGGATGAACTGATATCGCGCCGAATGCGTCCAATGAACACGTCATCGCTTCCGTCACAGTCGAGTGGCATCGGATACTGTTTTTTCTCAAGGTCATCCACCACGCGCAACCCCGGCATCGCCGCGAACAGTTCCCGGGCCTCGGCTACCGACAGCGCCCGTTCCGTTTCCACCAGAATCGATTCACTGTGGCAATTGGTCACCGGTACACGCACACAGGTCGGACAGACCTGAATCGAATCGTCACCGAGAATTTTTCGGGTCTCATGCACCATTTTCATTTCTTCGGAAGTGTAACCATCGGATTTGTGCGAACCGATTTGCGGGATCAGGTTGAATCCGATGGGATGGGCAAAAGTTACCGCCGGACTCTCCTGCCCCGCCAGCGCTGCCCGCGTCGATTCCACCAGCTCGGACTGGCCCAACACACCGGCACCACTGGTTGCCTGATAACTGGAAACGACGACTCGCCGTACCCGGGCTGCGTCGTGCAGCGGTTTCAGCGCGAGAACCATCTGTGTGGTGCTGCAATTGGGACTGGCGATCACACCCTGATGGTTCATCACCGCGTCCGGGTTGACTTCCGGGATCACCAGCGGCACCCCGGGCAACATCCGGTGATAACCGCTTTCGTCGACGACCAGCGCCCCCGATTCTCTGGCCCAGCCGACCAGCGGTGCCGCGACGTCATCGGGCGTACTGGCGATCACCAGGTCGATGTCGCGAAAACAGCCTTCGCGCAGCTCGCCGACCTCCAGCGAACGTCCGCGAAATTCAATCTGTTTTCCGGCGGAACGGGCCGAAGCCAGCAAACGCAATTCCGAACAGGGAAATCCCCGCTCGGTCAGCAACCGCAACACCAGCGAACCCACAGCACCGGTCGCGCCGGCAACAGCCAATCGAACAGTCATTCCAGAAAACTTCCAAAAAAAATCAGGAGCCGGGCAACTTCACCAGCTCATTTGCGGGGCAACGTCCGTTTCCGCTGCCAGGGGCCCCGCCCTGCGGGCATGCAGATCCGCCAGAACAACAGTGGAATCGCCATCATAATTTTTTTCGCTGCGGCTCGCGAGGGACCCACAGGCCCGGCGGCAGAAAAGCCATGTTCCCAATGATCATCGCCAGACCAAAAGTCATCATGCCCATGCCCATTCCAATTCCCAAATGCACCGCGACAGCGGCTCCAATCACCACGGGACGGCTGAGCCGTGGCCATACCAGAAACGGATAGCTCGTCTCCCAGGCGATCGTTCCCCACGTCAGCAGGTTCACCACGCCCATATGGTCCGCCAGAAAGGTCAGGTCGAGTGTCTGGTATTCGTAATTGGCGATGGCGCCCCAAATCGCCTGGCCATTCCACCAGCTGTCGCCCTGCAGTTTTCCCAAACCCGCAAAGAGATAAATCACACACATGTGCAACTGAATCAGACGCGTGGCGATGGTAGCCATCACCGAATCCGCGACCGCCCCCCTGCCCTGCCGCTGGCTGTGCCACCACCGGTCCACGCTGAACGAGGTACCACACGGGGAAATCGCCAGGTAAATCGCCAGCAGGGCGTTGATCTGGTCCAGCCCGAACAATGCCCCTGTCGCGCGATTCGCATACGAGATCACCAGCCCCGCCGTCAGGACAGCTGTTACCCGGGTCCACAATCCGATCGTGAACAGGAACATCACCACCAGTCCTGCGAGATGAACCGGCCACAGCCATCCATCACCTGGCATCCAGTCGAAATGGCTCCACGCATACGATGGCCCGTCCGACAAATGGCTGCGGTAGTCTGCCGGAATCACCGATTCGGATCCGAAAAAAGTTGGCAACTCCAGCGACCACACGGCATGCGTGTACAGAATCAGACTGCCGGCCAGAATCCGGATCACTGCCAGTGTCTGCGGTCCCGATGGCGTAAACCAGAACCGGTTCCAGCCCTGAACCCACCCGGCGAGGTAGCGGTTAAACTCCAGCAGAAACCTGTTCAGAATGTCCTTCACGGATCGATGACCTCCACACCACTGACGGTCACCGGTTCGGACAGCCTTTCGGAACTGTCCAGCCTGCCACCGAGCGCGATGTCGGCGGCATAGGGAATCGTCCGCTCCTGCAGCGCCAGCGAAACGTCCCGCCCGGCGCGGTGGCTCATTTCCCG
>JBGSVU010000568.1:0-4695 GCA_041752775.1 Pirellulaceae bacterium
ATCCAGGACAGCCAGAAACTCGAAAATGGATGGCTGACGGGACTGAATTGCCGAATGGTCACGGTCGATGAGACGGGAGGCAAACGGCACCAGTTCGTCTATCAGCTGGACGATCCCAAAAATGTTCTGAATGAGATCCTCGCGGTCGGCATGAACGAGTATCTCGTGATTGAAAGGGATGGCGAATCGGGCGCCGAAGCCCGGTTCAAAAAGATCATGCGGATTTACCTTGACGAAGCGACCGACGTGGGCGGGATCGAACACCTGGACGCAGTGCGTCTGGACCCGGCGATTCAGGTGGTTCGCAAAGAAGTCCTGATCGATCTGCTGGATCCGGCGTACGGTTTGGCGGGCGACGATTTTCCTGAAAAAGTCGAGGGCCTGACCTGGGGCCCTGCCGTCAACGGTCACCCCACCCTGATCGTGGTCAGTGACAACGATTTCGAGGCCGAGCAACCGACGTGGGTTTACGTTTTCAGTCTGTAAGAATGGTCGCGATCAGGAGTCCTGAAGTGTTGCGAGGACTTCGTCGGGAATGCTGAAATTCGAGGACACGTTCTGCACATCGTCGTGGTCGTCGAGGGCTTCCATGAATTTCAGAATCGATTCGGCCTGTTCGGCGTTGAGGGCCACCGACGTCTGTGGGATGCGGGTGACCTGTTTGCTGGAACATCCAATCCCGGCGGACTCGAGGGCGTCGGAGACCGCGGAATAGTCTTCCGGGGCGCAGCGGATTTCGAAGTCCGGTCCGGCCTGCCGGACGTCTTCGGCGCCAGCTTCGGTGGCGACGTCGAACAGTTTTTCTTCGGTGGTGGCCGATCCGGGGACGAGAAACATCCCTTTGCGGTCAAAGAGGTAGGCGACGCATCCGGTGGCGCCGAGGTTGCCGCCAAATTTCTCGAACATTTTTCGCAGTTCCGGCGCGGTCCGGTTGCGGTTGTCGGTCATGATTTCGCACATCACCGCGACGCCGTAGGGGCCGTAGCCTTCGTAGATGATTTCTTCGACATCGCCGCCCGCGATTTCACCGGTACCCCGTTTGATGGCCCGTTCGATGTTGTCCTTGGGCATACTGACGGCTTTGGCGTCAATGATTGCGGTGCGCAGGCGGGAGTTGGCCGCGGGATCTCCGCCGCCCAGTTTGGCTGCGATAATGATGGCTTTGGAAAGTTTGCTCCACAGTTTGCCCCGTTTGGCATCGACTGCGGCCTTGCGATGTTTGATGTTGGAATATTGTGAGTGGCCGGCCACGGGAAGGGGCTCCGGTAACTGAATCTTGCGGTTGGGTGCGGCGTGTGACCGCCGGGCTGGGGTGAGCTGTTTTGTAAGGGATTACCGGGGTTTTTTCCGCGCGAGTTTTTTGCTGGTGGGGCGGGCGGTTTTTTTCCGGTCGGGAGGGGAGGCCTTTTTTGCTGCCGGTTTCTTTTTGGCGGCGGGTTTGGCTGGCGGCCTGGAGGCATTGTCGGATTTCTTGTCACTGCTTCGGGCCGCGACCTTTTTTGACCGGCTGGAATTGTCGGCTGCTGGTTTGGTTTTGTCTCCGGATTTTTCTTTTTTGTCGGCTTTGGCGGCCTTGTCCGCTTTGGCGGCGGTTTTTTCTTTGCCGGTATCGGGCGAGGCACCGGAATCTGCGGCGCTGGCCCGATTTTTGGCGACGGCAGTTTTGCCGCCCCGTTTGGGGAACCGGTCGCCGGCGTCAGGCGCGACTTTTTTGAGTGCTGCGCGCAGGTCATTGTTGAACGGCGAGCTGGCCCAGGCTACCGCCAGCTGGTGAACGACCGACGCGAATTCGGGGCCTTCGTTTTTCGGGATCAGCCGTTCCAGCCCGGTGACTTTCATCTGGTCCCGTTCGGATTCGTCGACGATTCCGAGGACGACCATCAGGTTCATCATGGCGTTGTCCAGCGGGATCGAATGTCCGCCCAGTCCGTGCTGGGTGACATAGGAAACGGTGAAGGGGGACATGCCGCGATACTTGCCAATCTGTTCTACGGCCTTGCCGAGGTTTTCCTTTTTGAGAAATTCGAGATCAAAACTGTAATGGGCTTCGAACAGCCCGTGCAATGCCCGCCGCAGGCGGTTGGCGGCGGCTTCGCTGGATGACAGCGGCTTCATTAATTCTGCCAGCTCGACGGTCGTCGTCACACGGACTTCGTTCCAGTCAAAATAGTCCAGCTGCAGGCGGGCAAAGACTTCATCGGCCGCGACGACGGTCGAATCCTCCAGCAGACAGGCATAGATCAGATGCTCCAGCAGTTTGCGGTCGCCGGCTGGCAGGGAGGGCTGGTATTTCTGGCGGGCCAGTTTGAACAGCCTGGTGATGCGATCGTTTCGTTCGGTGGCGCTGGTCATTTTGAGTTGGGTTCAGAAACAGATTGACATAAACGCGGGGGCGGCTGGCGCCAACTGCCCGGCGGTCCCGGGTCGGAGCGTCGTTTACTCTTCGGAATCGTCCGGGTCGCTTTCGGAATCGGAATCGGAATCGGAATCGGAATCGGGGTCGCCCGCTCCGTCCCGGGCGGGTCTGGCGAATTCTTCATCGAGCGGATCGGCATCCTCGAGGACACCGACGGTGGTTTCGCGGGGCAGGACCTGGCTGAGGATTTCGTTGACCCGCATGGCGTTTTTGACGCCCTGGTCAAGAACAAAACTCAGGCGTGGCGTGTAGCGGGTGTCGAGCCGGTCGCCAATTTTTTTCTGAAGAAATCCGCTGCTGTTCTGCAGTCCGGCCAGACTGAGTGTCTGCTTTTTTTCGTCGCCCATCACCGAGACATGAACGCGCGCCATCCGCATGTCCGGCGAGACCTCCACAAAAGTCACGGTCACGTCGCGGATACGGGGGTCTTTGAGGTCGACAAGGATCGCCATTCCGACGACTTCGCGAATCGCTTCGGCGGCCTTGAGTGTTCTGCGGGAATTCATCGGGAAATGTTGCGTACTGTTCAGGAAAACGGGAACGGCGGCGGAAGCGGCAGGCCAGCCGCCGCCAAAGGGAGGGGGCGGATCAGGAGAGGGTTCGGGAAACTTCCTCGATCTTGAACGCCTCCAGCGTGTCGCCTTCCTTGACATCGTTGAAACCGGCCAGTTTGATCCCGCATTCCATCCCCCGCTGGACTTCTTTGGCGTCGTCTTTTTCGCGTTTGAGTGATTCGATGCCGTATTCGCCGATCACGCGGCTGTCGCGAATCACGCGCATCCGGCATTCTCGCTGAATCGATCCACGCATGACGCGGCAACCGGCAACGACGCCGGTTTTGCTGACGGAGAAGGTTTGCAAGACCATCGCCATGCCGACTTCGACCACCTGCTGGTCGGGTTTCAGGCGGCCTTCGAGCGTGGCCCGAATGTCGTCGGTCACCTTGTAAATGATTTCGTAGCGGCGAATCTGGACCTGCAGGTCGTCGGCCAGATTCCGCGCGGCTTCATCCGCCACCACGTTGAATCCGATGATCACGGCCTGGGACGCCTGGGCCAGTCGCACGTCGGCGATTGTAATGCCGCCGACCAGCGCCTGCAGAATATTGATGCGAACTTCGGGGTGGCTGATTTTCGACAGTTCTTTCTGGATGGCTTCGATTGATCCCCGCACGTCGGCGCGGAGGATCAGGTTCAGAGTGACCACATCGGCGACTTTTCCCAGCGTGCCGGTTTCCAGCCGTTCCTGAAAATCTTCCAGCGAAACCCGGGTGGTGATGCCACCGAGCGACTGTTGGCGGCTACGGTCGTTGCGCAGCCCCGCCAGCTCGCGCGCCTGGGTGATGTCGCGCAGGACGTGGAACTTTTCGCCGGCTTCGGGAGCCAGATCCAGCCCGGTCAGATTGACGGGTGTGCTGGGGCCCGCTTCTTCGATCAAGCGGTCCTGACGGAGCGTGTCATACATCGCCTTGACGCGACCATGGGCGGCACCGCAGACGACGATGTCGCCGACGCGGAGCGTGCCCGACTGGATCATCATTTTCGCGATCACGCCGCGGCCGGGCTGCTGTTCGGCTTCCAGGCACATCCCGAACGCATCGCGATCGGGATTGGCGCGATATTCGTGCAGTTCCGCAGTGACGAGAATGGTTTCCAGCAGAGTGTCGAGTCCGGTGCCGGCAATGGCACTGGTTTTGACCACCTCGACTTCGCCGCCCCACTCACTGGGCAGCAACCCGTGCGTGGCCAGATCCTGCAGGACTTTGTCGGGGTTGGCGCCCGGCAAGTCTATTTTGTTCATGGCCACGATGATCGGGACGTTGGCAGCGCGGGCATGGCTGATGGCTTCTTCGGTTTGCGGCATCACACCGTCATCGGCGGCAACGACCAGCACGGCGATGTCGGTGACGTTGGCACCCCGGGCGCGCATTTCGGTAAAGGCCTCATGACCTGGCGTGTCGACGAATGCGATCTGGCGTCCGTCTTTTTCGATTTTGTAAGCCCGGATGTGCTGGGTGATCCCACCGGCCTCGCCCGCCACCACATTGATCCCGATGATGGAATCCAGCAACGAGGTTTTGCCGTGGTCGACGTGTCCGAGAAAAGTGACAATCGGGGGTCGCGGCTGCAGGGATTCTTCGGAATCGATGTCGTCCCCGAACTGGGCCATCAACTGGTCTTCGAGGGTTTCGGGCGATTCCAGTTCGACATGGCTGATGTCGAAATGGTCGATCAGCAGCTCCAGGACGTCTTCACCGATGGTGGAGTTGATATTTTTCG
>JBGSVU010000569.1:0-7180 GCA_041752775.1 Pirellulaceae bacterium
CGCACTACCAGGCGGTGGCGCGGGCGCGGCTGGACCTTGATTTGCAGAGTCTGATTCCGTGGATCATTGCACAGAATCTTGGGGTGGCCCTGTTCAGCCTCCCGGTGGGATGGATAACCGATCGTTACGGGAACCGGCTGGCGCTGCGATGCGTCATGTTCGGGTTGTGCCTGATCCCGGTTTTGGCCCTGTTTGTTTCGCGGAGCCCCAATGCTTCCGAGCACTGGTTCCTGCTGGTGTTTGGTTTGTTGGGGCTAACGCCGGTCACGATGCGGACATTTAACAATTATACCCTGGAAATGACCGATCGTTCGCAGCATCCCCGATACCTGAGCATTCTCAGTCTATTGATGGCCGGCCCGGCGATTGTGGCTTCGGTGGCCGTCGGCTTGATGATTGACTGGTGGGGGTATGAACTGACGTTTGGGTTGGTCACTGCATGTCAGATTGCTGGGTTTTTGATGACATTTGGGCTGGTGGAACCGCGAAATTGCGGCCCTGCAGGCCCGCAGGCGGAGACGCCTGGCTGATTTAAAAGTTGACAGAGACGATTTAAAAGTTGACAGAATGGGGTCGCATTGCGGAAGATATTGGGAGTCCTGGCTGATTTTTCGGGCGGGACCTGATTTTCATGGTTTTGACGTTTTTACTTTTGGCTACTGGTCAGAGGAAGGATTTGAGAATGAATTGCAAGAAACTGTTGTGGTTGGGAATGATCGGTTTGGCGGCCTGGACGACGGGGGCTGCGACCTGTGACGCTTGGCAGGAGAAGGAATCGTCGGGCGCAGTTCAGGGCCAACAGCAGGAGGGAGCCGAAAAAAAATCCGGGGCAACCCCGCCGAACCTGGACGGAATCAAATGCTGTGCGGCTGGCGACAACAACGCCTCTGCCGATCACGCCGCGGCCTACCGCGACGGTACGGTCTATTTTTGCTGTGCAGATTGCCTGGCAGCTTTTGAAAAAGACTCGACGGCCTATGCGACCATGGCCAACCACCAGCTGGTGCTGACTGGTCAGTACGAACAAAAGGCCTGTCCGATTTCGGGTGGGGAACTGTCAGACGATTCCAAAACGACGGTAGCTGGCGTTGAAGTCGGTTTCTGTTGCGACGACTGCAAGCAAAAGGTCGAGGCACAAACCGACGCAACCGAACAGGCCAAACTGGTATTCGGCGACGAAGGATTCGAGAAGGGCTTTGCCAAAAAAGCGACCGTCGATGTCACCACGATCAAGTGCTTTTTTATGAAAAAGAAAGACCTGATCGCGGAAAAATTTGTCGAATTCAACGATGGAAAAGTTTACTTCTGCTGTGACGGATGCGTCAAGCGTTTCAACAAGGATCCGGCCAAGTACGCCGCCATGGCCAATCACCAGATGGTTCAGACGGGGCAGTACGTTCAGACCGGATGTCCGATTTCTGGCGGCAAAATCGATGATACCAAAACGGTTGAAGTCAACGGCGTCAAGGTTGGTTTCTGTTGCGGCAACTGCCAGGCCAAGGCCGAAGCAGCTTCCGAAGAAGACCGGGCTGAGTTGCTGTCCGGCGCCGAGGCGTTTGCCAAAGGCTTCACCAAAAAGTAGCCTTTTTTTGCCAGGCCGCTGATACGGCCCGGCCATCGCACTCCAGAAAGCCAGCACCTGTTTCGGGGCTGGTTTTTTTGCGCGCAAACTGGGGTTTCAGAATTCCGGATGGGTGCATCATACTGATGGCAGCGGCCGGGCCGGGCGACCCGACGGACACAAGGCGAACAAGTGAAATCTGCCGGAAAAGGATTTCCGCGATGAATATTTTTATTTCAGTCGGCGAACCGAGCGGAGACTTGCACGGGGCCAACCTGATTCGCGATCTGCAACAGCGCGACGCGTCACTGACGTTCTGCGGATTTGCCGGACCGAAGATGCAGGCCCGTGGCTGTCACAGCCTGTTTGACCTGACGACTTTGCCCATCATGTTTTTTGCCGCGGTAATCTGGCATATCCGCACCTTCCGGAAACTGCTCCGCGAGGCCAACCAGTACTTTTCCGACAATCGCGTCGATGCCGTGGTATTGATCGACTATCCCGGTTTCAACTGGTGCATTGCCCGGCGGGCGAAAAAACACGGTATTCCCGTGTTCTACTACGGCGTTCCACAGATGTGGGCGTGGGGCTCGTGGCGGATTGGCAAGTTGCGAAAGCTGGTCGATCATGTTCTGTGCAAATTGCCTTTCGAACCCGAATGGTTTCGCCAGCGCAATGTCCAGGCAACTTTGGTCGGTCATCCTTTCTTCGATGAAATAGCCCGGCAGACTGTGGACGCAGATTTTGTGGCGCGAATGACCGATCCGGAATCGCCCCTGCTGCTGCTCCTGCCCGGTTCGAGGAATCGTGAAGTCGACCGGAACTGGGCTGATCTGCGGAACTCGGCCATGGAAGTCTGCCGGCAATACCCCCAGACGCGCGTCGCAGTAGGCTGTTTCTCCGAATCCCAGCGGGCCCAGGTCCAGGCGGACGTCGACCAGCAGAACCTGCCCTTCGACGTGTTCGCCAACAGGACCGGAGAGTTGATCCGTTCCGCCACGGCGGCCATCGCCTGCAGCGGATCGGTATCCCTGGAATTGATGGCGGCACGACTGCCTGCCGTGATCGTTTACCGGTTGACGAAGTTGCAATATTTTCTGGCCAACCGCTTTCTGCGTTGCCGGTTCATCACACTGGTCAATCTGATGTCGCTGACCAGCATCGAGCGGGGCAGTCTGCCGCTGTTCAAGCCTGAACAGGCACCGCACGACGCATGTCCGATGCCGGAGTTTCTGAATCGCGGGGCCGAAGACCGGCACTTTGCCGTCGCCGCCCGCATCGCCGACTGGTTCTCGAACCCGATTTCCCGCCAGCAGAACCGCAAATGGCTGGATGAGCTGGCAATGCGCCACGCGGTCACGGGCGCCAGTGGTCGCGCTGCCGAATACATCCTCGACAAGCTCCGGCCCTCTACCGCCCACAAAAAAATTGCGGCCTGATTTTTGTCCAGCGACCCAACGCAATGGTCCGCGAATGTAGTGGTCCGCGAAACCAATGGCGTGCCCAATTAAAGTAGCGGTACGGCGCAAGCCGTCCGGTGCACCATTGCGTGCCCAATTGCGTGCCCAATTGCGTGCCCAATTGCGTGCCCAATTGCGTGCCCAATGAAAGTAGCGGTACGGCGCAAGCCGTCCGGTGCACCATCGTGCGTCCAATTGCGTGCCCAATGAAAGTAGCGATAAAGCGCAAGCCATCCGGTCGCGCTATACCGGAGGGCTCGCGCCCTTCCGCTACAACCCATGCGTCGCCCAAAAGTTCAGGTCCGGCCCAAGCTGGCCCGTTCGAGGGAGCACCCATTACGTGCCCCAACTGCCGTTCGAGTACGGCTGCGCTGTTCTTA
Organism: Pirellulaceae bacterium; assembly: GCA_041752775.1. Lineage (GTDB taxonomy): Bacteria > Planctomycetota > Planctomycetia > Pirellulales > Pirellulaceae > BJ22. The sequence continues at coordinate 3,402 of JBGSVU010000569.1, forward strand.
CTGCAAAAAAGCCTTCCCGGCGCGAAACAGCTCCAACCTGGCAATCAAAGCCGGGTTTTCGTTTCCATTCAGCAATTTGACGGCCTGTTCCTCCAGTTCCACCGCTTTTTCGAAATCACCCGCTGCGGCATGAGCTGCCGCCAGAGTATCGACAATCATAGCCTGCTTCCATTCGGAGATTTCGCAGGCCTGCGTCGCCAGTTCGATAGCGCGGGCTGGATCGCGCAGGGATTCTTCCGGAACGGTCGCCAGCAGCCAGGCCAGTCCATTCAGCCCATGTTCGGATTCCGCCTTGAACTTCACGGCCTGTTCCAGGTCTGCGAGTGCCGCGCTCCACTGGCGCCGATTCACGTAAATTTGACTTCGATTAAAAACAACGTCGTAGGACTGCACACCCGCATCGACCAGCGCGGTGTATTCCGCGAGGGCCTGGTCGTTGTCCTGCAACTGCTGCAGAACGGTCGCCCGGCGATAGCGGGCCAGATGGTTGTCCGGAGTTTCACTCAGGGTCTTTTCATAATCTGCCAGCGCCAAATCCCATTTTTGCTGCAAGGCGTAGACTTCACCCCGTTTCAGAAATGCTTCCGATTTCGGCTCGATTTCAATCGCGTGAGTCAGGTCGGCGAGAGCGGCATCGAGGTCCTGCAAACCAATTTTTGCGATCGCCCGGTGATACCAGCAGAATCCTGATTCCGGCATTCGCTTCAGTGCTTCGTCGAAATCGGCCAACGCTTCCTTCATCTGATTGGCTTTTTCAAAAATCAGCCCCCGATTGATATAACCCACAGGGCTGTCGGGAAACTGCTGGACGATGCGCGAAAACGCCTCAAAGGCCTTTTGGTACTCTCCCAGATCACGCAACAGCAGGCCGCGATTGGCGTGCGCCGTCAACAGGTCTGGCCGCATCTGCACCAGCCGGTCGTAGTCTTTGAGGGCCGCGGCGAAATCCTTGCCGCGAATGTACAATTCCGCACGCGACATGTATCCCTCTGGCAACTGCGGAAACCGCTCGATCAAAGTGGAAAAATGCTTGAGCGCCGCCTCTGAATTCCCCGCTGTGACCTCCAGTTTTCCCAACGACAACCAGGCCGAAGCCAGTCGGGGCTGCAACTCCAGTGTTTTCCGGAAATCCGCCCGGGCTCCTTCCAGGTCCCCCAGTGTCTGGCGACAGAGTCCGCGGTTGTTGAAAAACGGTGCCTCGGGACGCGAAGCAATGATCAAATCAAAATCATCAATCGCCTGTTGGTACTTCTGCTGCTGGATATAGCTGCCCGCCCGTTCGTTCAACAACGCAACATCGCCCGGAGCCGATTCCAGCAATCTGGAAAACTCTTCCACAGCCAGTTCATTTTGCCCCGACGCGGCCAGAGCCATCGCGCGGGCCGTGGGCCAGACTTTCTGTTCCGGGCTGGTCCGAATCATCTCATCGATATACTCCAGCGCCGCCTCGGGTGTCCGTACATGCGTGGCGGAAATCCAGCCGGGCGTTCCGTTCGAGACCAGTAACCGCTGGGCAGGCGCCGGATTCTCTCCCGGCCCGCCAGCCTCAATCCGCTGAATCACCAGCGGCAGTCCGGGAAAAATTTTCGCTTCTGATCCGTCCAGCGTCTCAAGCCCGGCGTTGGCAACCGCAATCACTGTTTGCCCGGCCTGAAACGTCTGACCCCAAACCAGCGTTGGCCAGAACGAACCCGCGAACAATGCCACAACGAACAACAAACAATTTTTCATGCTATCCCCGATTACGCGATTCCCTACCGACAGTCCAGAAACCCGTCTTTCGAAACAGATCCGAAACGACGTCCATTTTGTCGCAGGTTCGCGAGGCTTTTATTCTGGCAAACTGGAGTACCGGCAACAACTCCCGAACGGAAGCAGATCGATTGTCGTTAAAATTGTGGCAATTGATCTCTGAGTCCCATCCCTGTCAGGCGTGCCTGTTTCCTGCTGCCATTGCCCTTTCAGACCCTGCTCGCACGCCCTGACATTGACCGGGACGGGATGCCCGGGTCAGAATTGATGCAGAAAGCCAATCAAAATGTTCCAGCGAATCAGCCCCATGCCTTGTTGGCCCTCCCGTCACGCGACGGCCGTCGCGGCCCTGTTCGTTTGCGGTCTTTTCTGGATGCATCTGGCCGATTCTGCCTGGGCGCAAAACGCGAGTTTTGAAAACCCGCCCGTTGACTATCTGAAAGCTCCCGTCGACGACGCCGTTGCACGCCTGGCGCAGAAAGTCGCATCGGGCGAAACCGAACTGGTTTTTGAACGGCCCCATGGCTATCTCAAATCCGTGCTGGAGGCCCTGGAAATCCCAGTCAGTTCGCAGACGCTGGTGTTCTCCAAAACCAGTATGCAATTGCACCGGATATCGCCCAGCCGTCCCCGTGCGATCTATTTCAACGACGAGGTTTATGTCGGCTGGTGCCAGCAGGGCGATTTCGTCGAACTGGCGTCCACCGACGCCCGGCAAGGCGCGATTTTTTACACGCTCAAACAGAATTCCGGCCGGCCACCGGAATTTGTACGGGACCGCGGACAATGCCTGGTCTGTCACGCATCATCCCGAACACAGAATGTGCCGGGCTATCTTGTTCGCAGCGTCTATCCCGATCGCGGCGGACAACCTGTGCCGGGGAGTGGCACGTTTACGACCAGCATGACCAGCCCCTTTGCAGAGCGGTGGGGTGGATGGTATGTCACCGGTCAACATGGCCAGATGCTGCACCTTGGCAACAGGCAGTATGCGGACAGCAAACAGCCCATTGACGAACGAACCAGTCAGAACCTTGAAACGCTGGACGGCATTGTCTCAACCCAGCCCTACCTGTCGGATCACAGTGACCTGGTCGCATTGATGGTGCTGGAACACCAGACGCAGATGCACAACGCGATCACGGCGGCAAGTTTCGAGACGCGCGAAGCGCTGCATCAGTCGTACGAAATGAACGAAGTTCTGGGCCGTGAAAAAGACCTGGTCAGCGACAGTGCCCGGCGCCGGATCGAGACGGTTGCGGAAAGGCTCGTTTCCCACCTGCTGATGTGCGACGAATTCCGGCTGGAGTCGCCCGTGTCGGGAACCAGCGGGTTTGCCCGCGAGTTTCAGGAACGGGGCATCCGGGATTCCCGGAACCATTCGTTGCGCGACCTCGATCTGCAAACGCGGCTGTTCCGGTATCCCTGCAGCTATCTGGTGTATTCGCCATCGTTCGACGCCCTGCCAGACCCGGTTCGCACCCGGACGATCGAACGGGTTGCAGAAATCCTGCTGGGCCATGACGACTCCGACAGGTTTTCGCACCTTACCGCAGAAATGCGGCAAGGGATTCTGGAAATTCTGGTTGAAACCAAAACTGAGTTCCGGCAGGTGTTCGCTCATTCAGAACGAGATACTCCAGATCTCCCGCCGAATTCGCAGGTGCCTGCAAAATGCATCCAATCTGGCGGACACTGACAGGTCACTGTTTCCTCAGTTACCGACGTTGGGAGGTGCCGGTTCCGGACTATCCTCTTGAATCTTTGGTGGGGCTGTCATGCGTCGAAACCTCTGCATTCGGCCCGGTGGAACTGTTGACCTCATCAGAAACCGCCGACGGACCGGCTTCGCGGAGTTTGTCCAGCAACATCGCCTGGGTGTAACCACCTTTCAAAACGATGGGACTGTTGGGGCGTCCCGCCGGAAAGATCACCAGCAGGGGAATTTGCTTGGCCCTGAATTTCTGCAGCATTTGAGTAATTTCCGGATTTTCGTTCGTCCAGTCGGCCATCAACATCACCAGGTC
>JBGSVU010000570.1:0-1977 GCA_041752775.1 Pirellulaceae bacterium
ACATTGTCGGACGACCAGATTGTCGACGGAAAATCCCGGGCCAGACGCCTGGAGAAAAAGGCCAGAACCTGGCTTGAACATGTATTGGCCCGAACCGACAGTGGAGAACCAGCGTGACCGATACCCAAAAACCAACCCCACCAGGCTCAGGAAACGGCAATTGTCCCCCCGGCGGGACGGCTCCCTGCCCACCGGGCAGTGTCACCCATCCCATCACCATGCGGGTCGTTTTTGACAATGGAACTTCGTCCTGGGCTTCCGATCCGGCTTTGACATTCCTGAATGTCAGCAATATGGAAACAACCGACAACCTTCCGGGCGGTTTTGTTTCCAACGCGGATGGTTCGGCTGATGTGGACAATTTTAAAGTGGATATCAACGATCCCCAGGCGACGGGTTCGTCCCTTCCGGCGGCCAAAGTCAAACTCGAAGCCATGAAACCCGGTCCGGCAGGTTTTGTTCCCTTTGCGCCTCCCCGTGTGCTGCAGGTCGAATGCCAGCAGGTGGAAGGTGCATCGAATACACCCACCAACCGGTTCCGGTCGAAATATTTGCGGCTGGTCACGGACACTGTCGATCTCCATTCCAGTCCCACTCAATGTCTGCTGGCGGACTGGGACCCCAGCGAACCCGCTGTTGAGATTCTCGACCAGATCGTCCGGGTAACGTATGACGCCAGTGATGGCAGCCAAATCGTTCAGGACCTGCCGATCGGCAATCCCGCCAACCAGCGGCGCATCCGGCTGGCGTTGCATGTTGTTCGCGGCACACCAGGTGTTGCCGGTAGTGGCAATGTCACGGTGGCCGACGCTCAAACGCGGGTTCAGAAGTGGTTTCGGCGTTCCTATGCCCAGGCGGAAGCGGCACCGATTCTGACCGCAGCGGTGAATGAAGTGGATCCGCCAAGAAACATGCTGGTGGTCGCCAACAACTCGGGTGCCAATGCGACTGGCAACGCCAACAATTTCACGAGGTTCTTTATTCGGGACATTGCCGGCGTCACATATACCGTTCAGGCCGGGGACAGCATCAGCCTGATTGCCAACCGCCATCAGGGGGCCAGCTGGCAAACCATTTACAATCACGCCAGAAACGCCGGATTCCGCGCGCTCCGGCCCAATCCGAACGTGATTGAAGTGGGAGACAGAATTTTTATCCCCGCCAGTGGTGGTCGCGTCGCTGTTGTCTATTCCCCTTCGGCCAACGATTCGCCGGGCACAACGGCCGGTGCACTGCTGGCACGAATCAATACGGCAACGGAGCTTGCCGCCAGCAGCTTTGTCAATGCTCCCCGTCCCGGTGACCCGCGGGGATCGGTGGATATCCTCGTTCGCACCACAGCCGGAGCACTGGTGACGCTGGAAGATGAGCTCAGCAACGACACGACACAGACTCTGACAATAGCCCGCGTCGCGATTACGCCCTTTCTGGTTTCGGGAAACAATATTGCGGGGGGATTTTCCAGCCACAATATCGGGTCGCCGGAACAAAGGTCGCTGGTGCGGAATTACCGGGCTGCCAACAACCAGCTGGAAGCGTTTGTCCTCGATACCATTCGCTACGACGACCCTCCAACGACGTTCATCCGGGGCCGGTCCTGTATCCCGATGAGTTTCAGCCCCGCTGCGCAACAAACCAACCTTCCCCTGAGATACTCGATTTACATGGCTGGCAACACGATGGGTCCCTGCACCAACACCCCCGCCGGCGACTCCAGCGACCAGAATCCGTTTACTTTCCCCCACGAGGCCGGCCATGCCATTATGGACGTGTTCCATGCGACCCTGAACAACCAGTTCATGCGGTCTGGCACGTCCGGCACCAACGCCGTGAATGCGTCGAAACGGATTTACGATTCCAATGTCAATTTCCCCGGTGTCGGCAACGTCAACCAGATTACCAGGCTGCGCACGCTTGGCAACAGTGTGCTGGCCGGATGGTAGCAGGCTTCGCGGCGCGATCCCGACTCGTGGAAAC
>JBGSVU010000571.1:0-1549 GCA_041752775.1 Pirellulaceae bacterium
GGCTTTACGGAATTCCGGCATGGAGTATGAAATCTCGGAACAGGGCCTGGTCGTAAAACGAAAACAGGATCGCACCGGCACGCCCAACAATTGAAACGCCGCAAATTGAGAAAACGGGAGGCGTCACGGCCAGCATCGCAAACAACAGGGCCACTCCGTTTTACCGGAGTGGCCCCGCATTTTTTCATTATCCGGACGCCGGTCCTAGAAGGCACCGCCGCCCAGACCACCACCACCGCCGCCGATTCCACCACCACCGCCGCCGATACCACCGAGGCCACCCCCAGCGCCACCGCCAGTCGCGGTTCCCGCTCCACCAGCCACGTTGAAGTTGCTAACCGAAATGAACTGCGAGAAGTTGGGGGACACACTGATCAGGACGTACAACCGGTCGGAAGTGGTCGCATGGTTGACCGTCATGAATGTTCCTTCCGGGATCTGCGTGATTTGGGGCTGGTAACCAGGATTGCCGGGCCGCAACAGTCCTCCAGGAAAATCGCCGCCTTCCTCGCCAGCCGTGCTCGCCATCTGGTTTCCGCTACCGTCGCGCCGGCGCGAGCTGAGGTATTCAGAAAGCAGTGAACCCGAAACAGACCGGCCCACCTGTTCCGCCAGCAGGACACGACTGGTAACCAGCTGTTCATTCGCGATGCGTTCCAGCTTCTTCTGGTCGATCGACTGTTGCCGCCGTCCATCGGCCAGCCCAAACAGAATCAGGGTACCCTTTTCATTAACCGTCAACTGTTTCGTTTCGCTGGTCTGCCGGTCGGAATTGTAATGGCCATAGATCGTAACCGTGGCGCGATCGCCCGTCAGATTGCCGGAGATTTTTCTCAGACCGGCGCGATAGTCACCCGAAAAGCCCTGCGGCACGACATAATATTCCCGATTGATACCGTCAGCATCCGTTGCCGAATCACCCATCAGGACGCCACCGCCAACCGAAAACGGAACGCGATACGAGCAAACGGATCCGCCTGGCTCTTCCACCAGCAAATCCAGGTCAGCATCACCAGTCCAGGCGACTTCCACGATCAGGTCGCGATGGAGGGCTTCATCCAGCTGCTGGTTGTAGGCATGCAATTCTTCCTTGCGACCGGCCTGGGCCAGTTTCTGCTGGACTTCCCCCGCGACGGCGCTCGCCTGGTCAAAAACCTGGGGATGCTCTGGCCAGGCGCGGGACAGAATTCCCAGCGTTGCCCACTGCATGCCCGCCAGATCGTTGGCCCGCGTTGCCGCGCGCAAACCAATCACAAAGGGTTCTGGTGACGATTCATTTCTGGCCGAGACGTCCTGGAGCAGCGTCAAAGCCCGCTTTTCCATGCCGTTGTTGGCCAGATAGTTGGCGGCAATCAGCAGATCACCCAGTTCAGAAGTGAAATCGACCGCTGACATGACGGCCCGTTCGACATCAGCTCGCGAACTGCCATCAATCTGCATGGCCAGGGCCAGGGCCTCGAACATCCAGGGCTGGGACTGGTTGTGCTTCAGCGCGGCATTAATCAGCTCGATCACCTGGGTGGACTGGCGCGACTGCATCAGGTCGCGG
>JBGSVU010000572.1:0-16211 GCA_041752775.1 Pirellulaceae bacterium
TCTCCACCCGACCCAGGCGGCCTGCCGCTCGACGGTCGCAGCCGGAGTTGCCTCCGCAATTCTGGCTTCGTGGCGGGCAATCTCCCGCCTGTTCTCTTCGGTTGGCAGCTCCAGAAATGGGCGGTCGAGGCGAATTCGGGCAGAGAAATGTTGTGGCGTACCGACTTCCGGGACGCGATTGAACAAATCCATCATCCGGTAATAATCGACCTGCGTCGTGGGATCATATTTGTGATCATGGCACTGGGCGCAGGCGACCGTCAGCCCCAGCCAGTTGGTGGCCGTTGTATCGACCCGGTCAAACAGGACAACAAACCGCTGCTCTTCGGCGATCGCGCCTCCTTCACCATTCAGCAGGTGATTGCGATTGAATCCGCTGGCGATTTTCTGGTCGTTCGTTGCCTCCGGTAACAGGTCACCAGCCAGTTGCCAGACGGTAAACTGGTCAAATGGAAGATCATCATTGAGAGCCCGCACGACCCAGTCCCGCCACATCCACTGCCATGTATCGCCATCCTGCTGAAAACCGTTGCTGTCCGCATAGCGGGCCGCGTCCAGCCAGGGAAGTGACAGGCGTTCGCCATAGTGTGGGCTGGCGAGGAACCGGTCCACCAGTTTTTCGTAGGCGAGCGGATCCGGATCGTTGACAAACGTCTCGACTTCCTCCGGAGTCGGCGGCAACCCGGTCAAGTCACAGGCCAGCCGTTTGATCAGCGTTGCCCGACCGGCTTCGGGTGACGGTTCCATTCCCTCGGATTCAAGTCTGGCCAACACAAACTGGTCAATTGGGTTCCGAATCCAGTCTGTATTCCGCACTTGGGGCAGCAACGGCAGTTCAGGCGCGACAAACGTCCAGTGCCGGGACCAGGGGGCACCTCCGTCAATCCAGAGGGCAAGCAACCGTTTTTGATCGTCTGTCAGGCGCCTGTTCGAATCCGCTGGTGGCATTTGCAAATCCGGATCGTCCGAGTCGATTCGGTCGATCAGCGCACTCGATGCGGCATCGGCGGGTACGATCGCGCCGGAATTGATCGCGTCGTCACGCACGTCCAGTCGCAATCCGGCCTGGCGCTGGTTGCTGTCCTGACCATGACAAAAGAAACAGTTTTCAGCCAGAATCGGCCGAATGTCACGCCCGTAATCGATGGAATCCTGTTGTTGTGCCGAGCCGGTCATGGCGAACAACAGGGCGAATCCGAAGAAAACCGGAATATTTCGGCAGTAAGGAAACATCGCGCAACCGGGTTCACGAAGGAAAAGACCTGCAGGCTATTGTAGCTCCTTTCTCGCCGGTTACGTACAACTTCGACAAACCGCGGAACTTGCAAGGATTTGATCGAACGTGTCGGAAAGGACTTGCCGCTTTCCTGCTGCAACGCCTGACCCGCAGCGGACGGGAGGCCCGTTCGCCGGCCAAAAATTTAAACGTGCAAATGTCGATCGTCAGAATCCTGCATGCGTCAGCGCCGACCGAAGGAACAGCAAAAACGATTTGCAACAGCAAAAATGTCGAGGTGCAATCGGCTTCAAAGTCGTTCTTTTCGAATTCCGGGAACGCCATTCGTTCACATGACGTCTCTTTTCCAGATTTTTCAAAGTTGTGAATCCGGCCCAGTCTACATTGGGAGACAGGAAGATTGGGAGGCAGGAAGATTGGGAGGCAGGAAGACTGGAAGACTGGGAGACAGGAAGACTGGGAGACAGGAAGACTGGGAGACAGGAAGACTGGGAGACAGGAAGACTGGGAGACAGGAAGATTGGGAGGCAGGAAGATTGGGAGGCAGGAAGATTGGGAGGCAGGAAGATTGGGAGGCAGGAAGATGAGATGGCACTCCAGATCACTCACATTCGTCGGGTTCGAGATCATAGGGAGGGATGATGTGATGAATCATCAGCATGATGTTTTCATATGTCCCCGGTGCAATCTCGCCGATTCTGTCGTTTTCCAGCAACATGTTGAAGGCGAGAAGGATCGTACAGATGCACTGTTTTTCGATGCATGCTGCGGTAAAAGAAAATGGAAAAATGATCATTTCCTGGTTCGGTGAGATCATCGCAACTTCATCGAACTCATCATCAATGACAACATCGGCCCAGTACCACTGAAACTGCCGGGCCATCTGCGAGCCCCAAAGAGCGCCCAGTACCAGGTGTGGATTCTCGTCTTCTGCAACCGGTGTCGTTCGTTCAAAGACCAGGTCGACCACTGCTTCGTACACCTTTTGCACAATGGCCTGAGGTGAATCCGACTGCAAATCGACATTGAGTAACGCTGCAGCGTCACCGACAACAGCCTCGATCAACCCGAGTCGTTCCTGGTCGGGCGATGATTCCTGTATTTTCATGGTGTGTTTCCTGTCGCGTTGGGAGCTGTTCTGGCCGTCTCAAAAAGAGCCTGTCCCAAAAGGGGGCAGACCCCTGGACAGGCAGAGAAGGTCAGACCCCTATGGGGACAGGCTCTAACTGGACAGCGCCATTTTTCGTCAGCCGAAGTGCGCAGGCACCTGGTTTTTTGGCGGGCGAACACAGGAACCGGAGGCTAACACCTTGCGGCCAATGACCGGCGCTGTCCTGATAAATTACCGAAGATCCCCGGTTGTTCAATGACCTGTTCCGGTGTCAGGCTCCTGTTTCCAGTCCCGGAACAGCCTCTGCCGCGCGCGTATTTCAACAACATTTCCGGGTTCTTTCGAGGAATCCCTTAAAGGCGGCCTGTACTGTTTCCCCGCTTTCGCCATCCAGCAACATTTTCAGTGGCTGGCGGTCCATCTGGCCGTCCCGCGTTGTCCGAAGTGCACTGTTGATGACAGGCTGTCCCGGTATGTCGCACGGCCCAACATTGTACTGCCGCTGCCCGATTCAAAACTTCGGGCTTGAGTTGCGCGCCTTTGGGAGTGATTGGGGCGGTCTTCTTTTGCGTTTTCGGGCTGCATGCCGCGTCGGGGCATTTTTACCGGATTGTCTCCATCGATTTCCAGTTAGACGAGTGTTGCGGCCCGCGGGAACGGGGGGCGATGGCCCTGCCGGTAAAGTGTCCGGTTCCCGCCCGAATCGGCTGGCGCCGCGTTTTTACGCAGGGGTGTCTCGATCGAAAAGAGATCGTCTTCTATAACTGGGGATTGAATTTCCTGTTCCACCAACAACCTGGAGTGCATTTTCATGGCCCTTGAGTTCACCACTGACAATTTCCAGACCGAAGTCCTTGATGCCGCCGGCCCGGTTTTGGTCGATTTCTGGGCTGAATGGTGTGGTCCCTGCCGCCGGATTGGCCCGATCATCGAAGAATTGGCGACGGAAAATCCGGACATGAAAATCGGCAAACTGGATGTCGATGCCGGTCAGGAAATTGCCATGCGCTACGGCGTTTCCAACATCCCCTCGATTCTGATTTTTAAAGGCGGCGAAGTCGTCGAGACGACGATGGGTGTCCAGTCCAAAAGCGCGCTGCAGGGGATGCTGAACCGGCACAAGGTCTGATTCGGCAATCAGCCCGCAACCTGGTTGCCCGCAACCTGGTCGCTGACGGGAAATTCACGCCTTGAGGACGCCAGCTCATCCGTGAAATCTGGCCGCAGCGACTGTTACTGGTCGCCGGAGTTTCGGGGGACGCGGTTGCGGGCTTTCATGAATGCATTGAACTCCGGTGCATTCTCAGCGGGCGGACGGTTGACGCCGCCGTCCTCAGCCATCCCGGTCAACTGGTCGCGCTGGACCCGCACCGCGGCCGGTCCCGATTCGCGTGCTCCCAACCCGAGGCTGCGAAGGGCTTCGGTGTAACGTTTTTGAGCGGTCCGGTCGCCCGTCTTTGCCGCATCGCGCATCGCGGTCCAGCGCTCGATGAACTGCTGGAATTCTTCCTGAGTCATCCCGGTCCGGTCGAGCAGTTTCGGGTCCGGACTGGTTTTCTGGTCCTCGAGTGACTTCAGTATCAGGTCGGTAGCCGCGCGGCTGTACTCAATTTGCTCCTGGGTTTCAGCGTCCAGGGGTGGTAGAGGCGCCGGGGTCTGGCCAGTTGCGCCGGCGGTGTTTCCCTGGTTGCCCGCACCCCCGTTGTTCCCGCCCGAGCCGCCGGAGCTGCCACTCTGTTTTGAGGAGGGAGTACCGCCGGGTTGACCGCTACCAGGTTGGCCAGAGCCCGGTTGAGCACTGGGATCCTGATCGCCGGAATTCGGATCGTCAGAATTTGGGTCGCCTTGGGGTTGCTGACCAGGTTGGTCGCTGCCGGGTGGGGTGTTGTCTGGCTGGTTGCCACCATTCTGGTTGCCGCCCGATTTTTCTCCGGCGCCGGATTGGGAGTCGCCGGGTTGGCTGCCGGTCTTTTCTCCGCCCGAGCGGTTGTCGCCGGTTTGATCTCCGCTGTTGCCGGGCGTGTCACTGGCCTGTGGGTCTTCGCGGGACTGCTGTGGATCACTGGCCTGAGAGGCATCTTTTTCGGTCGAAAGATTTTCGCCGGGATTTTTTTCTGTGGAGGATGGATCGGTCGAAGCACGATCGCCGGGTTGGTAAGAGTTCTCGGAGTTTTGAGGGTCACCTCCTTCGGGCATTTTTCCGCCTTCGGTGTTTTTCTGTCCAGCAGAATTGTTGTCATCTGGATTGCTGGAGGAACCACTGGCGTTGTTCTGGTCGCCGGTCTTGGCATCTGGACTGGCCGAAGGATCGTCGCCAGGTTTTCCAGTTTTCGAGTCGGGACTTTTTGCGGCAGCCTCATCCGGTTTTGATCCGGCTGACGACGGGTCGGCGGAATCTGCGGAAGGATCTTTTTCGCCAGAAACCGATTTTGGGTCGGCCGTTTTTTCGTTGGAGGTTGGATCGCGACCGGTGGCGCGTCCGGAGGACTGATCGCCGGTTTCGTTGCCGGGCGCGGCATCGCTTTTGTTGTCCGGATCGGCGGCGACGTTGTCACCGGATCGTTCGGAGCCGGTACCGCTGCCGTTGGGGTCGCGCTGTTGGGGTTGCGACGAGGGGTCGCTGGGGGAGCCTTTTTCGGCCGAAGTTTGTCCGGATTTTTCCTGGACATAATCCTGCAAGGCTTCGAATCGTTCTCCATCCGTGGCGTTTTTTCCCAAAGGTTGCCGGTCGCCATCGGTCAGCGAACTGTCGCGTTGGGACTGGCCGCCGTTGCCGGACCTGGAATCGGCGGCACCATCCATTTGGTCGGAGGGAGCACCGGAGTTGCTTTGGCCGGATGAGTCCGAACCCGTTCCGTCGCCGCTGCCGCTGGCAGCGTTGGGATCGGGCTGGCCGGGTTGTCCTCCGTTGCTGCCGGAATCGTTCTGTTGGGTGGCCTGGTTCTGTTCGGACTGGCCGGCTCCGTCGGAGGGTTGGGGCTGGTCGGAGTTGCCCGCGGGTTTGTCGTTGCTGTTTCGCGAGGACTGTTGGGTGGAAGCGTTGTCTGGTTTTGCACTTTCGGACTGCGCGCCGCTTTCGCCGCCAGACTGGTTGTCGCCAGTTTCGGCAGCTGTTTTTTCGGAGCGATTGTCGCTGCCCTGTTCGCCGGACTGCTGGCTGGCGTTGTCACCGGACTGGTTATTGCCGGGCTGTTTTTCGCCCGGCTGTTTGCTGCCGGACTGGCTGTTACCGGACTGGCTGTTACCGGATGATTTTTCAGCCTGATCGCTGCCGGACGACTGTTGTGATTCGCTCTGGTTCGGGTCGTCCTGATTTTGCTCGCCGGTTGATGACTGGTCAGGATTTTTTTCGTTCTGTTGGGGATCGGTTTTCTTTCCGGAGTTGTTGGCGGGATCGTTGTCACCTGCCGGATTTTTTTGCGGGTCGGGTTTGCCGGAATCGGGAGGTGGGCTGTTGGGGTCCGACGGGTTGGAGCCGGGTTGTCGGTTGTCGGAGTCTGAATTGTTGTCGCCGCCGCGGCTGTTGCCTGCAGCGTTTTCACCGGACTGGTTGTCGCCCGTGGAAGCGTTGTCGTCCGGCGGCTGATTTTCGTCCGGCGGGCTGGATTGCTGGTCGGGATTCGCAGCATCGGGGGACTGCATCGGGTCGGACTGGGTGGAGTCCTGCTGCGGTGGCTGGTCGGTGGTGGGCGGAGGCGCGTTGGGGTCGGCAGCGGTGATGCGGACGGTATAGTTGGCAGTGACGGACGTATTGGGATCGGGCAATCCGCTGAGGGGAGAGGTGCGATTGTCGAGGGCTTTGGCGAAAAAGACGACCTGATCACCAACTTCCAGGTTCAGAGTGGCGGGATGCAGGTCGTAGCGACTGATGACCTGCTGGCTGAAACGGTCTTGAGGCAGTTGCAGAGTCTGGTCGAGCATCCGGTTTCCGCGCTGGTCGATCACCAGCTGCACGTCACTGATTTCGTAGTCGATATCGGCGGCGTGAATTTCGATGGGCAGCGTGCCGTTGATGGGCAAATCAATGGAGTTTTGCCCGGGGCGAACGATGCTGATTTCAGGGGCAGCATCGGGAATGATCTGGACGGGATGCAGGCTGGCCATTTCATTGCGCTGGTCGGCAGGTGTCCGGAATCGCAGGCGATAATGGGTGAATTCCTGTTGATGGCTGTTTCGGTTCAGCAGCAGCTGGAATTCGCCGGTGGCGTCGCGTCCTGAGGCTCCGGTCATCATGCTGACAGTCTGGGTGACTTTGATGTCCGCCGAATTGGCTGCTACGGTTCCGGCGGCGGGAGCGCGGACCAGTTCGATCCAGGCCAGCTTGATGTCCTGATTGGATGCCGCATGGATGGTAACGGTGGAGCCTTCGGGCGCCCGGATTTCACCCCGACCGGTTTGTTGGCTGGGGGGCAACCGGGTGTACAGTGGCGGTGCGATTTCGACCGACTTGACTGTGATCGTGGGGTTGGGTTTTACGGCAACCTGGTAGGTGGGGCTGGTCCCGTCGCCGGCCGTGATGAAATATTCCAGATCGGTGCTGATGCCGTGCGGTTCGCAGGCAATTTCGGCCGTCCAGCGGTTGCCGTCGTCGGGGGCGGGCTGCATCGGAATCGAAGCGGAATCGATCTGTCCGTCACGCGAAGAGTAAACCAGACGCACGCTGTCGGAGCTGCGCAGCCCCCGGACATCGCAGGTCACCGGCAACCGTTCGCCGAAAAAAAGCGTCGTGTCGCCGGGTTGAACATTGAAAACGGTGACGACCGAAGCCGGAGCGATGCGGGCCCCGGGAAGGAGGATTCTGCCGAGAGAAGTCCAGGGGTTTTTTGGCGAAAAAACGATGTAACCGACCAGCAGCGCCACCAGCCCGGCGACGACGAAACCCATCCGGATGGGTCCCGAAAAATCGACTCGCCTGTTTTCGTCCAGCCCCGACAGGTCGGTGGCCGCCCGATGAGATACGGCTTCAAAGACGGTCCGGCGCGTGACCTCACGGTTGTTGCGCAGCAGCAGATAGTTCAGAAGGCTGTTGTGAAAGGAGTGGCCCGAATGTTCGATCATCCGCGCGACGTAATGTGGATTGATTCGCCGGACCAGCAGCGGCAGGGCGCCGAGGCAGAACAGCACGCCAGCGCCGCCCAGAAGGATGATCAATCCGGCCATGCGGGCGGAGCTGCCGAGGGGAACGATCCAGGAATCGACGATGACCAGCAGCAGCAGCAGGGCCAGCGCCCAGGCAACGGTAACCAGCAGGGCGCGGACAAATTCGGCGACCCGCAGGCGGCTGCTGGTCTGGCCCAGTTCTTTCTCGATGAACTGGTCCATCCGGGACGGTGCGGTTGCGGTTGTGTTGCCGGGAGTGGTCGTGTCGGTGGCCATCAGGTTTTTTGCCGTCGCAATTTACTTTCGGGAGCAGGGTGAAATCCGTGTGAAGCGTCGGTCCCGGTGTTGCATCGACGGGAAATCAGTGCCGGGTTAACCGCCTGTCCCAAATGGGGTCAGAACTTCGCGCAGACAGCAGGGGTCAGACCACTTTGGGGACTGAGTCAAGCCAACGTCGAACTGAATTATAGACGGGCGGGCCGGGGACAATGTTCCCGAAAAGCCGAAAAAACCCGATGGAACCGTCCTGAAAATCGGGCGGCCAGGCGGGCCACGGCGTTCACAGACTGGCGCAAAAACCCCGGTGGGGCCTGCTGGCGGTCGGGTGGGGGCCCCTCGCCATGGAGAAACGGTCACGCGACAATGACCGGATGCAGACTTATTTGAGAATCTTTGGGACATTTCTCCGCAACTCACTGATGCGGGACATGTCGTTCCGCGCCGATTTCCTGCTGCAATGTCTGTCCAGCACGGCCTGGGCGCTGATGAATTTCGCGCTGTTCAAACTGATTTACCGTTTTACCGACTCGATTGGCCGCGGGACGGGGTGGGAGCAGTCCGAGTTTTTCGTTTTTCTCGGCACAGTCTGGATTATCAACTCGCTGATTCAGACTTTTTTCATGGCGAATTTTGACGAATTCAGTGAACAAATCCGGACAGGCAGCCTGGATTTTGCTCTGCTAAAACCGGTTGATACGCAGTTTCTGATTTCGTTTCCTCGTGCGAACTGGTCCCAGTTGCCGAATGCCCTGCTGGGGGCGGCCGTCGTGGGATGGTTCACGTGGGACCTGGCGGTAGAGCCGGGTTCGCAGATGACATTGCGCTGGTTCAGCCTGCCGGTTTATCTGCTGTATGTGGCCTGTGGGATCGTGATCATGTACAGCGTGATGATCGCGATGGCCTCGACCAGCATCTGGCTGGGAAGGAACCAGAATCTGTATGACTTCTGGTTTTATGTCACGAATTTTTACCGCTATCCGATGGAGATTTACCAGCGCGGAACGATTGGGTGGTCGTTGTGGGGGGCGTTTACGTTTGTGATACCGATATTGATTGTGTCGAATGTGCCGGCGCGGGTGCTGGCGCAGCCTTTGGGATCGCCCTGGAAATGGTGGGAATGGGGGTTGGCGGCATTTGCCCTGTTGGCCGCAGCCTCCGGTTTGTGGATCAGCCGACAGGTTTTCCAGATGGCCCTCCGCAGCTATCGCAGTGCGAGCAGTTGATGCGGGCGATGGACGGGACGGGGGGTGTTGACGGGAGGTGTTGTTGTGCGGGTTTTGTGGTGGCGAGCAGGTTCGGCGGGGTGGCAGGGGGAGTAAAGCCGAACGAAACCGGGAGAAAGGGGTGTTTTTCGCTTGAATCCCGCGGTCAGGCTTTTACAATCGGGTATGGAGTGGCAATTGGCGCAAGACGGGCAAGTCCTGACTTTTGATGCGATCCGAACGGTCTGCCGATTGAGCCAATTACAGCGATCGTACATGAAATTTGTGTCGAGGCCGCGATATTTGCGTTTTGCGTGGCGATAGACGATTACCCGAACAAGCGTGGTTCCGTTCTGGAAACCACACATTCCTGGAGCTTTGCATTCGATGTCCCAACTGATTCCTCTTGATGAAGCCGCCCGAATGTTGGGGTTGACCGTGGACCGGTTGACGGAAATGCGTTCCAACAACGAAGTCTTCGGCTACCGTGATGGTGCGACCTGGAAATTCAAAATGACCGAGCTGGAACGGGTCGCAGACGAGCTGGGAATCAGCCTCGGCGATGGCGCCGCTTCGGACGAACTGTCGCTGGAAGATGATGACGATTTCGAGCTGAGTGATTCGTCAGGAGATGACTCGCTGGAACTGTTGCAGGACAGCAGCGAGGACCTGTTGCTGGACGACAGCGTGGACAGCAGCGGCGATATGCGGCTGGAAGATTCCGGAATGCGAAAATCCGATGACCTGTCGCTGGCCAACAAGGAATCATCGAATGTGCTGGAAGACGAAGACGAATTGCTGTTTGGTGGCAGCAGCCTGAAACTGGCCGCCGGATCGCAACCGGACGGCAAATCACCCATCGAATCGATTGACGTGCTTGACGATGACGATTTCATCATGGGCAAGGAAG
Source organism: Pirellulaceae bacterium (assembly GCA_041752775.1). Lineage (GTDB taxonomy): Bacteria > Planctomycetota > Planctomycetia > Pirellulales > Pirellulaceae > BJ22. Next base: position 9,840 of record JBGSVU010000572.1, read on the forward strand.
AAGGATCCTCGACTGGCAAACTGATGGCTGCGTTGGATGACGAGGATGACAAACCTCTCAAGCTGGCACCGGCCGAAGACGACCTGGAGTTGATGGACGATTCGTCCCACGACAGCAGTGAGCTGGGCAGCGATTTCGAAGACAGTGAAATTGTACTGGACGACAGCGATTCCAGCAGCGAACTGGTGCTGGATTCAGGCGACAGCCTGGATCTCGGATCGGACAGCGGCAGCGATCTGGTTCTGGCCGCCAGCCTGGACGCCGGTGGCAGCGATATCGACAACCTTGAGCTGGCTCCCGATGACGATGTGTTGGGCCTCGGCGACATGGCTGATCCCGACGCTGCGACCATGATGCAGGAAGATGACTTCAATCTCTCCCCGATGGAAGACGTCGATCCGGATGAATCGAGTGGATCCCAGGTGATTGCCCTCGAGGATTCTGATTTGTTCGAGGACAGCGGCCTGGATCCGCTGGCCGAAAGCGGCGACAGCATGGAAGCTCCGGCGTTGCTGGATGATGACGGACTGGAACCGGCTTACGGTGGCGGTTTCGACGACGGATTTGGCCCTGGATCCGGTTTGGCAGCGAGCGGATCGGCAGCGGTGACGATGGGGCGTCCGGAAGTGCCCTATACATTGTGGCAAGTCGTGGTGCTGGGAATTGTGACAGCGCTGCTGGCGCTGGGATGCACGCTGCTGTGGGATATCGCCCGCAATCTCTGGATGGCCGAAGATTTTGTGCTTAGCAGTGGACTGTTGCAGATGATTCGCGACACGCTCGGCATTTGAGCGCGTTGTTTTTTGGCAACACTTGTTGTGGGCGGGGATCTCTTGGGGGGCTCCCGTTTGACAAAAGCAACACCCGTCAGATGAAGTTTGCCAGATAACCGGGAAACGGGCCCGGAACGGGTGTCGGTCGGGCTTCCGGCACGCGGCGTGCATTGGAGTCAGGTATTCAAATTCCTGACCCGCTTCTTTTTGGAGTCAACGCCGTGGAAAATCGCATCGAAATGAGAATGGATCCCTTCATCGAAAAAGTGCTGCAGCAGGAACAGCGTCAGGCAAGGCGCGATGCGATGCGACGAATGAAGGAACAGGTTGTCTCGGGCATTTTCTGGTTCAGCACGATGGCTTTTGCATTCGTTGCCCTCTGGCAGGCCCCGGTCTGGTCGGCCGCGCTGCGAAACCTGATGCATGCGATTCGCCTGGGGGCGTAGATGTGGCGGCGCAGAATGAGTTGACGCGGGTCACCGTTTTGCGATTCGGGTGATTTGGACCGCAGGATTTCCGGCTGGTTTGTGACCGTTGTCGGCAAAACGAATCGGCACCTTGCCAGTCACGGCAAATTCGTGTATCCACGAGGGGTGACCTATATGCAAAACAGGAACAGGCGACCGAAATGGCAGGGCTGGACAAAGACGATCCGTTGCGGATTCTGTTAAGTGAAATCATCGACTACGCAGGATTTTTTCCGCCGGCGTCGCTCGATCTGCAGAAGACCGTGGCCAATTTTGCCGAATACAAACGGATTCCCGAGTCGTGGATGGTCGCGCGGCTGGTTCTGCCAGCGGGAACGCTGGCCGATTTTCCTGCTGCTCTCGCCGCGACCAGCAACTCTTCCAAACGCTGGCAAATCAGCGCCGTGGTGCCGGGTATCGAGTCGGACACGGCGGCTTTTGCAGCAGCTGTTCAGGCGGTTGTGCAGTTCAACGAAAGCCAGGAACACGGACCGGCGACAGTCGACGCGATCGAGTGCCGCGTCGATTCAGTGGCGGCGCTGAAGGACTCACTGGGGCAAATGCCTGCAGGAATCCGGGTCTTCTGGGAGTTGCCCCTGAACGAACATCTGGACGGGTTGCTGGAAGCGATTGCCAGATTGCACAAGGAATCCAACGGCTCCCATCATCACGGACCCGGCTTGCACTGCGCCAAAATCCGCACGGGCGGTGTTTTGCCAGAACTGATTCCGACACCGGGCCAAGTCGGCAAATTTGTTCATTCCTGTGCCGTTCAGCGGGTTGCCTTCAAGGCGACAGCCGGGCTGCATCATCCGGTGCGTTCCGAACAGGCACTGAGTTACTCACCGGATGCTCCGCGGGCCGTAATGCACGGATTTCTCAATGTGTTCCTCGCTGCAGCGGCCGCGTGGTCCCGCAAGTCCGGACCTGGTGAAATCGAAGACATCCTGCTGGCCGGCCACCAGGAATCTTTCCGGCTCAAAAGCAACGAGTTGGGAGTCGGCGATTTCGATTTTTCAGGCGAAGAGCTGGCACTCACGCGGCGCGATTTCGCTCTCTCGTTTGGATCGTGCTCCGTGGCAGAACCGGTCGACGATTTGCAAAACATGGACTGGTTACCCGTTTCCACGCAGTTCTGAGTGTGCCGGAAAGGTGAAATTCGGTGGAACCGCATGGGTCGCGACCGTAGAATTCGGGTTTCCATCAGTTGACATTTCCGTCCGGCCAAGGCGTGATGTTCGGCACTGGGTGAGGTCCGGAGTCTGGGTCCGGTGATCGTCCAACTGGAATACTGGCAGGAACATCCGCACAAAGGAATTGTCATGCACCGTTTTCTGGTACTTCTCGGTATCGTCCTGTTCAGTCAAATCCCGGGCCAGGCGTTTGCAGGCGGCGGACCGGAAAATGTCCTGCTGGTCGTCAATGCCGAAGACGAAACCAGCCGAATGGTTGCCAACTGGTATCAGCGGTTGCGGCGGATTCCCGATTGCAACGTCCTGTTTCTGTCCGGAATTCCGCGCACCCAGCTGGCTTCGCTCGATCAGGGCAGGGACCTGATTCTGAAACCCGTCCTCGAAGCGATCAACTCGCGAAAACTCGGCGGACAAATTGACTATGTGGTTTATTCCACGGGGTTTCCCACCCAGGTGATGGTCGCGGACTACTCCAAAAAGCTGGTTGAGGCGTTGAAGCAGATCGAAGGCGCCCCGCAACTGGACCCCAAGATCATCATCGGTCGGGCTTCACTCACCAGTTTCACCTACTTTGCCGCGTCGGTTGTCAACGACGATCCCGGGTTTCTCGGCCCCCTGGCAAACAACTACTATCGCAAACCGGTCCCGATGCTGATGGAACAGCCATTTGTTGGCGAGGCACAGCAACAATACAGCGAGGCCACTCAGGCCATCAACGCGGGCGATGGCCCGACCGCAGTCAAACTGCTGAAACCGCTGACCGAAGCCAACCCGCTGCAAATGGCCGCCCATTACCGTTTGGCCCAGGCGTGGGCAATTCAGGGGGACGCCGACCAGACCAGTCGTGCGCTGACCGGTGCCGTGCGCGCCGGATGGTGTTATCGCGACTACACGAAAAAGGACCCCTTGCTGAAAAAAGTCATCGACCAGCCGCTGGTCAAGGGTTTCGTGGACCGGATCGCAGACGAACCCTTTGAGTTTCTTCCCACCATTGGATGCCACAGCCGTTTCCGCTGGGGACCCGGCGGCGGCATCAACAGCCAACCCGACCAGGGGGCTTCGTATCTGATGTGCACGATGCTGGGAACCACCTGGGATCATGGCAACAGTGAAAAGGAAATCCTCGCCTACCTCGTTCGCAGCGCCGCAGCGGACTCAACGCGTCCAGACGGCACCATCTATTTTTGCGAAACCGCCGATGTGCGGACGACCACGCGGAAGCCCAATTTTCCGGCGGCCCTCAAACGCCTGGCCGAACTGGGCGTCCGGGCTGAAGTGATCAAGGCCCCCCTGCCGCGCGATGCCGATGTTGCCGGGGTCTCACTGGGTGCCGCCTCGTTCTCGTGGCAAACGTCCGGATGCACGATTCTGCCTGGTGCGATCTGCGAAAATCTGACCAGCTACGGTGGCGATTTTATCCAGCCCTGGCAAACCAAACTCACCGAATTGATGCGATTCGGAGCGGCCGGCAGCAGCGGCACCGTGATCGAGCCCTATGCCCTGCAGTTCAAGTTTCCGCATCCACTGATTCACGTTCACTACGCCCGGGGCTGCAGCCTGGCCGAAGCCTACTACCAGTCGCTTTCCGGGCCCTTCCAGTTGCTGATTGTCGGCGATGCACTTTGCCAGCCGTGGGCCAGACCACCCATTTTCGATGTCAGCGGAATCAAACCCGGTGATCAGGTATCCGGTGCAGTCTCCCTGAAAGCGGTTGCCGATACAAAAAGTCCAAAGATTTCGTTCGTCGAATTTTTTCTGGATGGACGTCTGCTGACCCGCCAGCGATCCGACCAGGCCTTCAGCTTCGACAGCCGCAACCTGAGCGACGGATTTCACGAGTTGAGGGTAGTCGCGATGGAAGATTCACCCATCCAGTCCCGGGCCGGCAAGATCATTCCGGTGGTCGTAAACAACCAGAAACAGACGGTAAAACTGACCACCGAAAAAACGGAGATCCCGATTCGGTCCAGCATCGTTTTGCAGGTTGATTCCAGCTTCGGTGACTCCGTTTCCGTGATGCACGCCGGAGAAGTGGTGGGAAAGCTGGAATCCCGGAAGGGGCAGATTGAAATCGAAGCCGTCCGGATTGGTCGCGGTCCGGCGGACCTTTTCGCCACAGTCGAAGATTCGCAGGGGCGTACCGTCTCCAGCCGACCGTTGTCGGTCAACATTACGGGTGACCTTGCGACGGAACCGTCCCCCCTGCCAGCTGCTTCGAGGAAGTAGCGGTGTTTCCCGCCGTATGCCTGGGGCGTCCCGGGCGTTAAACTGAAAAACCCCGGAAAGACCGGCGTATCCGTTCGTGGCGCTGCGCCCGGTGGGGCGCGGCCGGTAGGGGATGAGGTTATGAGTCCCGCCAGTCAGGTATTCAAAACCCGTCGATGACGCCTGACAGGGATGGGGCATTTCCGGCCACCGGATCGGACCCGACAGTCGCACGAATTTCAACATTTTGTACAGGGACCACCCATGAAGGGACTCGGCTTTTTGGCCTTCGTTTTTATCACGATCTGCTGTTGGGGCGTCTACGGACCCGTGCTGCATCACGGTCAGCTGCTGATGGGCGACGGTCCGCGACAGTTGAGTCTGTTGAAACCGATCGTGGGGGTGGGATGCGCCTATTTTCTGATCGCGGTGCTGTTTCCGATGTTCATGCTGATTTCAAAGGGTGAAAAGGGGCACTGGACGGCTTCGGGTTTTGTCTGGTCGTTCGTCGCTGGAGCCGTGGGCGCGATTGGCGCGATCGGCATCGCGCTCTCATTCAAATTTGGCGGCCAGGCGGTATACGTGATGCCTCTGGTTTTCGGGTTTGCTCCGGTGGTCAACACGATCGTGACGATGTTGATGTCGCGCACGATCGGGGAGGCATCTCCCCTGTTCTATGCCGGTGTGATCATCGTTGCTGTCGGTGCGGCAGGCGTGCTGGTATTCAAACCGGTACCGGCGACGCCGCACAGTTCGGTCGTTTTTGGCAACGAAACCGTGGTGTTGACCGCTGTTTCGCTGGTGACCCAGCAGCCGGAATCCGGCCAGGGCAATAACGGCAATGATGACGGCGAGAAAACGGGAGAGACTCCGGAAGAAACCGGAACCGCCGCGGCGGACAAAGCTGCGCCGGCCGCGGTGTCTGCGACTTCTCCAAATGCGACCACCCAGCGCAGCATCCCGATGATTGTCTGTTGCATCGCGCTGGCGGCACTTTGCTGGGGTTCCTACGGACCGGTCCTGCACAAGGGACAGATGAAGATGTCGGGCAGCCGGTTGCGACCTTTCCTCTGTGTGGGGATCGCCTACTTCGTCCTGGCGGTCATTCTGCCGATGTTTCTGTTGGGCAGTTTTCCCGAAAAAGAGGGCTGGTTCAACAGCGGAATGTTCTGGTCGATGCTGGCCGGTGCCGCCGGTGCAGTGGGTGCCCTGGGGATCATCTATGCGTTCAATTTTGGTGGTCGTCCGATTTTTGTGATGCCGCTGGTATTCGGATGTGCTCCAGTCGTAAATACGTTTTCACAAACGATGACGGCCAGCCAGCCGGTCAACATTCCGTCGGCGTTTTACCTGAGTCTGTTTCTGGTCATTCTCGGTGCGATCATTGTGCTGACCTGTGCCCCGCGTGGGCACGGTCCAAAACCGGTCGAAGCCGTTCCAGCCAGTTAGTCCCTGTCCCGGTCGTTTTTGTCCCGGTCTTTTTCCAAAAGAGGTTTGACCCCCTGGGGAACAGTGACCCCTTATTACATGGACAATGTGTTATCGACCCGTGAACGCTTGCGCGCGACTGGGGCTTTCAACCAAAGAATCAGTCCTCGTCATCCGGGGTTTCCGGAGCATCGGGGGGCGGGATGATGATCTGGGAGATGCTGCCGTTCTTCTGGATTTCGTTCCCTTTGCCGCCGCGGGAGGTCACCCGGTACTTGGCGGTGGAAATGGTTTTCCGGGCGCCGC
>JBGSVU010000573.1:0-2663 GCA_041752775.1 Pirellulaceae bacterium
GATACAAAGCCGATTTCATGGGTTCTTCTCCGCCCGCAGTGTGGCCGAAAATATGCCAGCCCCAGTCCTTGATTCCAACTTTCCTGACCGCGGTTAATTATGCACAGGCCGGGCAATGTGACAATTCCGGAACTTCACGCCGGTGGCACAGCAACCGCCGCCCAATCACATCTGGTCGCCCCAGCAGCCGCCGCCCAGCCACCAGCGAGCCCCAAAAAATAACCTGATCAGGTTAATTGTGTTCGACCCAATCCATGTAATGATTGGGGTGTCCAGCCGGCAAAGTCCGGGCTTGCTCGTGCCCACACGGGTCCGAACCCCGGCTGGGATCCAATGGCATACGGACAGGGATGTCCGTCTTTCCTCTTCTGCCTCTCTTATTATACAGGCGATTCAGGGTCCCAGTTCATTTTCGATCGCCAACATCGCGTTCTTCGCTCCCAGAGGCAAATAAAGATCGACTTTGCCGGAAATCTCCGTCCTGGCCGGATTGATTTCGAGGGTGGGGATACCCACCCGAACCGCGTGAATCACGGGCTGGAGGATGTACGCGAACTGGTTACTGGTCCCGACAGTGACGATCAAATCAAACCCTCTGCCCAACTCGCGATCCAGTGTCTGTAAAGCCGCAACGGGCAGGGGCTCGTTGAACAGCACCACGTCGGGCCGCATGGGCACGCGACATCCGTCGCATTGCGGAATCGGGCCAGACAGTGTTACCGTTGCCAGTTTCCTGACTTCACCGCATTTTTCGCAACGCAGTCGCCACATCGAACCGTGAACTTCGATCACATTCCGCGAACCGGCCCGGGAATGGTATCCGTCGATATTCTGGGTCAATACCCAGACCCGCCTGTCGCCCTGTTCCATCCCGGCAATGACGCGGTGCGCGTCGTTAAAGGTATGCCGGGCGACTGCCGCCCCAATTTGCATCAGATACTTCCAGGTAATCTCTGGGCGTTGACGCAACATTTCCGCCGAAAGGGCCTGTTCGATCCGGATGCCGTCTTCGGTTTCCCGGTCGTCATACAGTCCTCCCACACCGCGATAGGTGGGCAGCCCCGAGTCGGCTGAAATACCGGCACCGGTGATGAAGAGAATGTTCCGCGACTTGCGAAACAGCTCTCCAGCGTGGCGAATTTTTGCCGGAATCGGATCGTCCATGGCTGGCCGTTGACCTCTCAAATCGGATTCATCGGTCAACAGCTGTTACTGCCGGACCACCTGCGGACCTCCTGCATCGACGGTTTCTGTGCCGGGTACGCAACTGCAGCCCGTTGTTTCGGGCATCGCAGACCGCTACCTTCCCACGCCCATGTAGAAGCTGAAGACCTGTTTGTCGTCCGTCGCGGCATTGGCCACCGGGAAAGCAAAATCGAACGCCAGGGGAGCTCCCAGCCCCATCGCCGGCATGTGAACGCGGAACCCAAATCCGGGAGCGACCCGAAAATTGTCCCAGTCAATGTTAATCGACTGTTCGACTGTTCCGTAGTCACAGAACACGACACCCTTGATCATGTCGTCGCTGGTCAGGGGGAACATGTATTCCACCGTGTTCAACCACTGAAATTCACCCCCGACACGGACGCCGCCGTCCACCGGACTGGCTCCCCGAAACTGGAATCCCCGCATCGTCGAGAATCCCCCGGCGAAATAGTTTTCAAAAATCGGTGTCTGGGCGCCAGAGAATCCCAGCCGTGTGCCGACGCTCAGGGTATGCCGCCCCGATCCGTCCGGCCGTTCATACAGCAGCCCGTAGCGTCGCAGTTCGACGTCGCCACGGGGAAACGATACTTCGCCGAATCCCTGGGAATAGGTCATCGAGATGTACGATCCCTCTGTCGGCATGAACGGATGATCGCGCGTATCGTTGATCAGGCTGAACTGTGCGAGGAACAGGTCGGTGTTGCCCAGCGCGGCGTTCAGCTCGGGTGAAGTATTCACGCGGGGATTGTCGATTTCCACGTTTTCCATCCGCAAACCGGCACTGACACTCAGATCGGGTGTCAGGCGGTACCCCAACCCGACGCGTCCCCCCAGTCGCTGTTCGTTCCAGTCAAAATATTGCCGGTCGAACAGGTACCCGCTGACACTCAGACTGACAGGTGTATCCAGAAAATAGGGATCGGTCCAGCTGACGGTGTATCGTTGCAACTGGTTGCCGGGCACCAGTTCCAGGCGAAAGGCCTGTCCGGCTCCCCGCCACGCTGTACCGTCGACGATATCGCGAAAACTGCGTGGAAATCTCCGGATGTCAAAGTTTCGTTCGTCGACGGTAAACTGGCCCATCAGTCCGTTGTCGGAGTTGTAGGCACCGCCCAGGTTGATTTTTCCTGTCTGGGCTTCGGAAACGTAAACATCGATGTCGGCGTAGTTGCGTGGATCGGTATAGTTCTGTGGAAATGTGCCCACACCCGAAGGTGCGTTTCCATACGGCAGGGGAAACAGCTCGTTGGGCGAGCCGGTTTGCGGCGACAGAAAGGCACCGGAGGGAGCGCCTGGCTGGCTGCCGAACTCCGGATATTGATAGGCTGCCGGTTGAACCTGCCCGTCACGATTCTGTGTGCCATTTTCCTGCCACTGACCGCCGGAATAGCCGCCCGGTGTTCCCTGTCCCGGATCGGGGCTCTGGAAACGGAAGGCTTTGAGATCATCGTCCTGCT
>JBGSVU010000574.1:0-6405 GCA_041752775.1 Pirellulaceae bacterium
CGGTTCCGGACCGTTTTTTTTTGGCTGGCTGGCCCTGTTCGGGTTCGGGCGGGGCAGGAAGCGAATCGCGAAAAAGCTCGTTCAGCGAGCGGAACAGGGCCGGGTCGTGGGCCCCCGAGCTGAAATTGATGTAACCCAGCAGAGACTCAGTCAGACGGTTCATGGATCGGCTTGGGCTGGAGTTGCGGGCCGCCCGGGTAACCCTCCCAAACGTCCGGAATTTTGCCGATGCGTTGCCGCGACCGGTCGTGAGCGAATTGTGGGAAGGATAAAAAAGGGCTTTCCGGTCAGGCAAACTGCTGGCAGGGGCGGCAAAACCGGCAATTCCAGCCAACCAGGCAGGAAAATGGAGTCGGCTGGGCCGGTTTTCCGAATGCGACTGTTCGTATCCTAAAAATACCGCCGATTTTTGTCCATGCGGTGGGACGATTCGCCGTTGCCTGCGCGGAGTTTTGAATAGAATGGGTAGGAACTGGTGCCGGGCGAAATCCGTCCGGTACCCACAGCCGCCTGGTTCTGACCCGTTCTGCCGTGCGGCATGGATGGCCCAGCCCACCCGACCGAACCTTTTGTCCGAAGAGAGTGTTGCACAATGAAATCCCGTCGAACGTTCGCCAGCATGGTTCGCCTGCTGGCTGTTGCTGCCGTTTGTTCCGGAGCCTTTCTCACCGGGTCACAACTCCTGGCCCAGCAGGGAATGATTTCGCCGGTTCAGGCGGATCGCGCCGGGCTGGTCGTGCAATGGTTTGCACAACTGGATTCGCCCGACGCGGATTTTCTCAGCGACCTCGCGCTGGTGGTGGACGAAGACCGCGCCACGACCTACTTTCAGGTTTCCGGCGGCGGCCTGCGCGAGACTCTGTCGGAACTCGATTTCGGTCCTGATGGAAATGTCTTCGGCGTCGAAGGCGCGAAGGAGTTCGCCGAAATCCGCAAGGAAATTTTCGAAGCCCAGCTGAAACGCAACCTGAATGATGCCGAAGTCACGATCGAACAGTTCTCGATTCCCGAAACCACACTGTACACCCTTTCCAAAGCCGGCAGCCTGAATGCGATCGATGCCGAAAGCGGCAAACTCCGCTGGCATGTCGATATCGGCGACCGGAACCTGCCCGCCAGCGGGATGGGTGCCAGCAAGACTCACCTCGCTGTCGTCAATGGCTCCAACATCTACTGCCTCGATGCCAAGACGGGTAAGACCTTCTGGCACCGGCAGCTGAAAACAGGTGTCACCGGCAGTCCCGTTGTCAACGAACATTTCATTTTTGTTCCGACCATGAACGGTGGACTGGAAGCCATTCCGTTTGAAAAGAACAGGTACGTCCGTTCGACCTATGTCGCCAACGGCCAGCCCAACTCGGAAATGGATCCGGTTCTGGAAGGCCGCAGCGTGGCCTGGGCAACCGACCTCGGTGTCACCGTGGCCCGCGCCGACAAAATCGCTGCGATGCGATTCCGGATCGCAGCAGAGAGTCCTGTCGTCGCCAGTCCTGCCGCACGGGGCGGAATCATTTTCATGGTTTCCTCCGAAGGTTTTGTCTATGCCGTCGATGAAGTCCGCGGTTCACTGCTGTGGGAATTCCCCGTTGGAGAACGGATCACGACCGCGCCCATTCCGGTGGGCAATGACCTGTTCGTGATTACCGACAACAAAAACCTGTTGCGTTTCGACGCACGTACCGGCCGGGCGCGAACTGGATGGGAGCGACCGATCCACGGTATCGTGCAATACGTAGGTGCCAGCGAAGAGCGACTGTATCTACTGGACACAGTCGGACAGCTGTTGACGATCGACCGCGAAACAGGCATCCAGCTGAGCGCGGTATCCGGCAACCTCTCGCTGCGAACGTTTTCCAACCTGCAGTCCGACCGGTTGTACATCTGTCACAAATCCGGATTGCTGCAATGCCTGCGCGAATCAGGCAGCGAGCGGCCGCAGTTCCACAACGACGAGTGGATGGAGGTCGCCAGGGCCGACCCGGCTGCGGACGACGCCGACCCCGCCGGCATGAACGATTCCGGTTCGCAGGACTCCGGAGACGCCAATCCGTTTGGGGGCGATCCGTTCGGCGGAGGATCTTCGGCGCCCAAAAGTGACGCGGATGCCAATCCGTTCGGTGGTGATCCGTTCGGCGGTGGTTCCACGGGTGGAAACAGCGGAGGCGATACCGATCCGTTCGGTGGCGGTTCCGCGGGCGGAAATAGCGGTGGCGATACCGATCCATTCGGCGGCGGTTCCACCGGCGATTCAGCGATGAAAACTGGCGGCGACAACGCGGACGACGATCCGTTCGGAGGCGGTGGAATGCTGAACGATGCCGCTGACGCGCCAGCATCTGATTCACCGGCGTCTGATTCACCAGCATCGCCGACCGTGCTGGTATCGACCTGGAGTGATGTCGAACCGGTGTTCAAGAAACATTGCGGCGGATGCCACAGTGCACGCAGCCGCAAGGGTGAGTTTGACCTGTCGACGTATGCCGCGATTATGGCGGGAGGCCCTTCGGGAGACACGATTGTGGCGAGCAATCCGGAAGGGAGTTTTCTGCTCAAACTGGTGAACCACACGGAGGCACCCGCAATGCCACCCAACAAAAAAATCCCGGACGCCGACATCGCGAAAATAGAAGCGTGGATCAAGGCGGGTGCGCTTGAAAAAGCCGCCGCGGATTCCCCGGGCAAGGATTCCGGCGGCGACGACGCGGATCCGTTCGGCGGATAGTTTCCGGTAGCGGTCAGGCGCCGGGGTCTGACGCGTTTTTCGGCCGGGTGACTTGCAATCAGTCCACCCATGTACCGCCGAAAAACGGGCCTGCTCCCCTAATACATGGACAATGTGTTATCGACCCGAGAAGGCTTAGGTTGCCGCCAACCGCGGTGCTGGTCACAAGGTTTCAGGAGGAAGTGCCATGCACGGCGTCTGCTTTCAGTCGGTTGAAAACGTCTCGTGGAGCACAGTAGACGACCCGCGGACAGAAGATTCGCGAGACGCGATTGTTCAGGTCGAAGTCGCGGGAATGTGTGGATCGGACCTTCATCCCTTTTTTGGCCGCGAAGCGGGACTGGATGTGGGTACCGTGATGGGCCACGAGTTTGTGGGGCGGGTGGTCGAGACCGCGGGTGACGTCCGCTCGCTCCGGGTTGGCGACCGGGTGTTTGCACCGTTTACGACCAGCTGCGGCTGCTGTTTTTACTGTAAAAAAGGACTGACCAGTCGCTGTCTGGAGAACCAGTTGTTCGGGTGGCGCAGCCAGGGCCAGGGACTGCACGGCGGTCAGGCACAGTTCGTCCGGGTACCGCTGGCCGACGGAACGCTGGTCCGGGTCCCCGACGGTTTGAGCGCGGAATCGGCGCTGTTGCTCGGCGACAATTTCAGCACGGGTTACTATTGTGCCGAGATGGCGGCGATCGATCCCGCGGGAGTCAGCGTGGTGATCGGATGCGGATCGGTGGGAATTCTCGCGGTCATGGCGGCGCGGATGCAGGGTGCCGAAAAGATTGTCGCGATCGATCTGGTCCCGCAGCGTCGTGAGATGGCTCAGGCGTGGGGTGCCGTGACGGCCGCACCCGGTCCCGAATCGCTGGCTCTGGTCGGGGAACTGACGGGGGGCAGGGGCGCCGACAGTGTGATGGAGCTGGTCGGTTTGCCAGCGGCCCAGGAGTTGGCTTTTCAGCTGTTGCGTCCGGGCGGTGTGATGTCGGTGATTGGGTGTCACACATCGCCCCGTTTCGCATTTTCGCCCGTTCAGGCCTATGACAAGAATCTGACTTACCGGACGGGCCGCTGTCCGGCGCGGCATTACATGGACAAACTGACGGATACGGTATTGCGGGGCGATACCCACATCGACTCGATGATCACGCACCGTTTTGAACCGCAGAATTGCGTGACGGCCTACGATACGTTTGCTTACCAGAAAAATGGCTGCATCAAAGCCGTCTTTGATTTTTCGAAATCTTATTGAAAAAAAATGGCGGAGGAGCGCGAGCCCTCCGGTGAATACCGCAAGGGCGCAATGGACAAGTAGCGGAAGGGCGCAAGCCCTCCGGTGATGCGAGCTCGCGTGTGAAGCGAACACGGGCCAACATGTGAAGCGAACAACGGGCCACCATGCGAAGCGAACACGGGCTCTCGTGTGAAGCGAACACGGGCATGCCGCACCGGACGGCTCGCGCCGTGCCGCTAACTCTTTATTGTGCCGATTCAATTGACGATTCAATGGCCGGCATGCCGCACCGGACGGCTCGCGCCGTACCGCTACTTTGCAATGGGAGAGCTATGAAGGGCTATTTCGCTTTTGGGGTCGAGTCGATTACCAGCCGGAACATCCGACTGGGGCAATCGATGCCGCTGTATCGACGCCCAGGGGTTGACCCAGCCGGCGGGCGATTTGCCAGGCGATGAACGACTGGAACTGGGTGGGGGACTGCCGGTGAATCCGCAATGTTTCCGGATCGACACTGGCTGAATAATGTTGCAGCCAGGAGTTCCAGTTGTTGGCCGTCTGGGGATCGGAGACCGACCAGTTCCCGTCGGCCGCTGCCAGAACGATCGCCTGGTTGCGATCGACCAGCGCACAGGTCACGCTGATCTGCAGCGGATCAAATGACTGAATCCGGTTGACCCGGGTCAGCAGAATCGCATCCGCGTGGTAACGGTCGGTCAGTTCCAGCAACCGGTACTCGTCAAAACGGCCGCGAAGAATCGCGTCCATGTCACAACTGCAATACCCCAGAGCCGGATCGACAATCGCCTCGAACAACCTCGCCGAGCGGACTTGTCCAGCCAGTTGCTGGGCAAAATCCATCTGGATGCCCACGGGCTGCACATTGGCCCGGACCGGCAGTATCAGCACGCGCCGCGGTGGAGACTGGGCGTACAGTTTCGCCGCAAAAAAGCTCATCCCATCCTGGCCGTTGACGAAAACCGGCAGCGCCACGGGCGGCAGCGGTCGGCGAAAAATCTGGCAGCCCGTGACCAGCAGGCCTGGCAACAGCAACAACAGCACCGCCAGCCGAAAGGAGGCCAGCTGAGGGGAGGCCAGCTGAAAGTGCGTCTGGAGAGGTGGGGTCTGGTTTGCCAGACCGGATCGGGTGGAGTTCATCGGATTGGATTTTTCGGGAAACGGTTTTTCGACTGTGGGATCAGGCGACTGCGGCGTGGATTTGAGACAAAGGAATCGCTGTGGACGGGAGGCAGACCACTGGCTTACTTTCCATTCGCATCCGGGCTGGGCAGCTGGCTGACCAGAATTTCGTCCAGGGTCTGTTCGACGGCGGCGATCAGCAAACGGCTTTGTTCGGACATTTGTTCTTTGTCCAGTCGCAACTGTGCCAGGTCTTTCTGCATTTGCTCGCTGCGCGCCATGTAATTGCTGTTTTCGGATTGCAGTCGGTCGATCTGTTCGTTGGCGGCAAACAAGTCGCGCTGGTTCAGGTCCAGTCGCAGTGTCAAGTCATTGCCAATCTGCCGCAATCGCTGGATCTCGGCCTGCAGCCGTTCGTTTTCCTCCTTCAGCTGCAACGCGGCCTGGGTTGCGGTGATCTGGTCCCAGGACAACTGTTGACCGGCCAGTGCCGGCGGCTGGTAGTAATGGCCGGGATCGTTGTTGGGCATGGGGCTGCCGCTGCCATCCATCATCGGCTGGGGTGGACTGGAATACTGTTCCGGCGGATACGGCTGTTGCGGGTTAGGACCTGTTGCAAATTGCTGGGGCGCCGCGTTGGCGGGGTATTGTGTCGCGTGAAAGGGCTCCTGCCGCAACAGATTGATCGGGTCACCGGCGTTTTCCGAAGCGGGTTGTTGCCATGCCGCCTGTTGAACCGCCCCGGCCGCAGGTCCTCCAGGGGTGGTGGCGTATTGGTTCGGATAACCCTCTGGATGTCGACCGGTGCCATATCCGGCAGCCGGGGCGGTGGTCTGCTGTTGCTGCAACTGCGTTTGCTGGCGTTGTTGCTGCTGCAGGTGTTGTTGTTGCTGTTGGCGTTGACGCTGGTTGAAGGGCCAGAGTTCACTGACGGGTTTGGGGCGCTGCGCGCGGATCCACTCGATCGGGTTTTTGGGTCCGCGGTTGCCGACGGGTGCGGCTGGCGGTTGTGCCGACCGGGCATCCCATGCCTGCTGTTCGGCCTGCGACTGCGTTTCCGCATGCCGAAGCCAAAAGTCATCGACAGCGGATTCGCTGGTTTGCCAGGCATCCGCCGCGGCGGTCCAGCCCGCGAGCCAGACCAGGATCGCCACGCTCACTGGCCATGCGCGAGGGCACCGGCGGACGCAATCACGTCTACTCACTGTTTTGCCGTGCATGGTCGCCGTCTCCCGGTGGGTGTTCGATGGTGACATGAACAATTTCGCCGCAACTGCACTGGACCTCCAGCAGAGTCTGCTTCGCCGAGGCGGACCGG
>JBGSVU010000575.1:0-1991 GCA_041752775.1 Pirellulaceae bacterium
CAACGTCATGAACGACGATCAAAAATGGTGGGCTCTGGTCCGCCGGACTTATGACACCTTCAAATACCGCAATATCCTTACCGAAGACCTGATTGGGCTGTTCAATGAGGACTTTGGCTGTGACATGACGCCGATTTTCAACCAGTACCTGCGCCACGCGGATATTCCGGTGCTGGAAATCCGGCTGGATGAAGAACTGGGCGAATTTTCCTTCCGCTGGATTGCCGATGAAAAGGATTTCGCGATGCCGGTGCGGGTCGGATCGCCCGATGCCTGGACCACCATCACGCCGACTACCGAATGGCAGTCGGCAAAAACGGAACTGACCCAACAGTCCTTCCAGGTTGCCACGGACCTGTATTACATCACCGTCCGGATGGAATAACACCGACATGGAATTACGTAGACGGGAATAACGCCGGATGAAAAAAGACGGGGGTGCCCGGCTACCGTCAGGTATCCCGCCAGGCACGTTCGATCCGGTACGGCATGGGTGCTGGCGAAGTCACTGTCCGGAAGCCGCGGCGGACACCGGTGTGGCCTGCCGCCGGAATTTAACCTGAAATCCGGGCGAATCCCCGGCCCGTTTCCGGTCAAAGCTGGACATTTTCCGGCAAAACGAAGACAATCAGGTGAATGCGGGCGGCATCCTCGGGGGTGTACCATCGAAACCAGAACTGGAGAAGACCGATGCAGGAAATTCATTCCCAAGTCGTTCGTGCGCGGCGGCGCATGAACTGGTCCCTGTTGGTCGGGAAATTGCCTGCATGGATTTTTGCCGGACTGGTGGTCTGCCTGGCGGGTTGGGTGGTGCCCAAGATTTTTCCGCTGTCGGTTACAGGCGACCCGTCGGGTGAGTTGCAGTGGCAAATGTACTGGCTGGGGGGAGCACTCGTTGTGGCGACTGGGCTGGGTATTTTCCGGCACCTCCGTACTTCTGCCAGCGATGCCAGCGCTGCAACTGAAATCGACCGCCGCTTCGGACTGAAAGAACGAATCAGCAGTGCATGGCAATGTGTCCGGGTCCCCGCCCCAGAGCACAGCCCCACGGCAGTGGAGGAATGTCTGGTCGCCGATGCCACTCAACAGGCGACTCGCATTGACCTTCGCGACCAGTTTGCTGTCCGGCCCTCCGCGCGCCTCGCGTGGTTGCTCGTGCCGCTGACTCTGCTGCTGGCGGTCTGGTTTATTCCGAGGGCCGAGCCAAAAGTCATTGTCGCCGCGCAACCCGTTGTTGAAGTCAATCCGCAGATCAAGACGGCCATCGAAAATGCCAGGAAGCAGCTGGACGAGAAAAAAAAGAAGCTCGCCGAACTGGGGCTGAAGGATCTGACCGAAGCCATGGATTCCCTCGGTCGAAAACTCGACGAACTCGATTCCGGGAATGCCGACCTGAAACGCGAGGCCCTCGTTCGGCTGAATGATCTCAAGGACCAGCTGCAGCAACAACAGAATGCCCTCGGCAGCCCCGAAGAAATGAAAAAAGGACTGGGCAAACTGGGCGACATGAAATCAGAGGCGGCCCGTGAACTGAACGATGCCCTGAAGCAGAATGATTTTGATGGGGCCCGGGAAGCCCTGAAAAAAGTGCTCGACAAAATGGCCGCTGGAAAATTGACGGAAAAGGAAAAAGAACAGTTGGCCAAAGACATGAAAGCGATGGCCGACGGGCTGAAAGAAATTGCCGAAAAACACGAAGAACAGAAAAAACAGCTGCAAGACCAGATTCGTGATGCCATGGAAAAAGGCGACATGCAGTCCGCCGCCAAATTGCAGGAACAGCTCGACCAGAAAAAGGAACTGGACCAGCAAATGAACAAGCTGCGGGAAATGGCCCAGAAAATGGATCAGTGCAACCAGTGCATGAATCCAGGCAGCAAGCCCGGCCAGAAAGGCCAGAAAAAAGAGGGCCAGAGCAAAGAAGGACAGGGAAAAGAAGGGCAAGGCAAAGGCGGCCAGAGTAAAGAAGGCGACCAGGCCGGGGCCGAACA
>JBGSVU010000576.1:0-2164 GCA_041752775.1 Pirellulaceae bacterium
TCTGCTTCCATGAAAACCAAACTCTACCAGGCGTGTCCCGGCTTCCGTCCGGCGGTTTTGATCCTTGCCGCAATTTTCGTCACACCGGCCCTGCCGGCTTTTGCCTGGCAGGAAACCGTTGAAGCTGCTGCGGGTGAAAACGCCGCCCAAGACGACGTGCTGCCCGAATCGGCTTTTGTTGCGATCGACGGCGGAGAAGATCTGACCGGGTGGACCGCTTTGGAGACCATGGATCCCCGGAAATTCGCGGCGCTCCCCGCGGATGAACGCCAACAGCTGCTTGTGGCCGGCAACGAGGCCATGAAAAAATTCTGGCGTTACGAGAACGGCGAAATTGTGAACGACGGCGAAGGCCCCTACCTGACCACGCTCCGCGACTATCGCGATTTCGAATTGCGGCTGGACTACCAGACCGTGGCCAAAGCCGACAGCGGGATCTACCTCAAAGCAACGCCACAGATCCAGATTTGGGACACGACCGAGGCCGGCGGGAAATGGGGCGGCGATTTGCTGGCCGAAAAAGGGTCGGGCGGACTGTGGAACAATTCCCGGGGCGCTGCTGGCAAAGACCCGCTCGTGCACGCTGACCGCCCTTTTGGCGAATGGAATTCGTTCCGGATCATCCAGTTGGGCGCGCGAACCAGCGTTTGGCTGAACGATCAACTCGTGGTCGATCACACCATCATGGAGAATTACTGGGACCGCGCCCTGCCGCTGGCCGTTTCCGGACCGATCCAGCTGCAAACCCACGGCGGCCAGATTCGGTGGCGCAACATCCGCGTTCACGAGTTCAGCCCGGAGGAAGCCAACGCCATTCTGGCGGCACACAATTCGGAGGGACTGGAATCTGTTTTCAACGGCGAGAACTTCGACGGATGGAAAGGGCCAACCGGCAATTACGAAATCGTTGATGGTGCCATCCGTTGCCGAAAGGGACAGGGCGGCACAATCTATACCGACCGGGAGTTGGGTGACTTTCGGGTGCGAATGGAGTTTCAGTTGCCGCCAGGCGGAAACAACGGACTGGCCATCCGCTACCCTGGCGACGGCGACACGGCCTATGTGGGCATGTGCGAATTGCAGGTCCTCGACAGCGAACATGAAAAATACGCTTCGCTCGACCCGCGCCAGTACCACGGGTCGGCCTACGGCATGATCGCAGCCGCCCGGGGATACCTCCGCGAAACGGGAAAGTGGAATTTCCAGGAAGTCACTGTCCGCGGATCGAACATCCGGGTGGAACTGAACGGATCCGTCATCCTCGATGGCGACCTGGCCAAAGTCACCGAATTCATGAGTGATACGCCCCATCCCGGCAAAGACCGCGCGCGGGGGCATTTTGGTTTTGCCGGTCACAGCGACCCGGTTGCCTTTCGCGCCGTGCGGATCCAGTCCCTCGACGGTGCCAGTGGTGACCCGGTCCCTGGTGCCGGTGAAACTGGCGACCCGTCCGGCACGAAGTAGTCATCGTGTCCATTTCGCTGTTTGCCTGCCATTCGGCTGCGACCCGATATCAATCCATCCAGTCCGGTCATCGGTGCTGAAATGCTGAAAGTTCTGTTGCGGCTGGTGCTGGTACTGCTGGTGCTGGGAGGCATTCTGGCCCTCGTGGGTTCCCTGTTGCCGCACGATTTTGACGTGCGAACGGTCCGCCAGGTGAATGCACCTCCCGCTGCGATCTTTCCGGTCATTTCCGATTTGCGGCGATGGTCCGAATGGACGGCATGGGACGACAAAGGCAAACCCTGGCTGAAGATCCAGTTCGGACCGGACACGGAAGGAGCGGGGGCCAGCCAGACATGGACGGACCCACGCGGCAGTGGCAAGCTTTGGCTTACCGGGACCGTGTTGAACGAATCGATCGAGTACCAGACCCGATTCGGACGATTTCCCGAGATCACCAACCGGATTTCGCTTCAACCGAATCAAAGTGGAACGGAAGTGGTCTGGACCAGCTCGGGACGACTGCCCTCCGGTCCGTTTTATGGCTTTTTCCGCGGCTTTTTTTGCGAAGGCCTGCGGCGGGAATACGATTCCAGTCTGGAAAAGCTGGAAAAGAGCCTGCAGACGCCGAAATAAGGGCCTATCCCCAAAGGGGTCTGCCTCTCTCTGCCTTTCCTGTCCAGATTAAATCTGTGGTTAACGTACGATGGACGTCCTCGTC
>JBGSVU010000577.1:0-8341 GCA_041752775.1 Pirellulaceae bacterium
GCGCGGCGGGTGCTGGAGGCCTACGGCCGGGCTTTTGGCTGTTTGCCGGCCGACAACGTGCAGCTGGGGGCCGGGCAGCAGAAGTTCGTCCGCCAGGCCGTGGAATCGCTGGCGCAGCGCGGGCGGGTGATTTGTGTTCACCTGAGCGTGTTTGCCGAAACCTGCAGGAATCGCAAGTGGGACGTCAGCGAATGGAAGGCGACCGGCGGATGGGCTGGAGTGGGCCGGGAATATGTGACGGGGATTTTCAATGCCCCCGAAACGCCGGGCTACATTCGCCAGCACTCGACCGATGCCTGGAAAATCCTCGCCGCCCTGTTGCCCGTTGCTGGCGCGGACATCAAGGGAAGTGCCCTGACGCGGGAACAGTTGATGCAGCGCAGCGGGCTGGACAGGGCCCCGGCGCGGTTCGAAGAGTTGATGGAATTTCTGCAGTTCCGGACGAACCTCGTTTCTCCCATTGAAAACACTGGAGGACTGGAACCGGAACCGGGAGAACAGGAGGCTGGCGGGGTGCCGTCGCTGCTTGGATTGACGCACGATTTTCTGGTTCGCCCGATTCGCGAGTGGGGAGCGGCCAAACAGAACGAAACGCCTCGCGGACGGGCCGAATCCAGGCTGGCGACGCTGGCCAGCCAGTGGGAAATGACCGGCGACAAACGCTTTTTGCCTTCCCTGGCGGATTACACGAGGATCCGGTTTTACAGTTCCAGCGAAGCCAGAAATGCGAAGTTGCACTTCTGGAAGGCTGCATCGGCAAACGTCACGAGGCTGATTGCCATTGTCACCCTCCTTGTGGTGCTGGCCGGCACCGGTCTGCTTTGGGCCAGTCGCAATGCAAGCCAGGTTGCGGCGTTGTCGAAGGTCAACGATTTCCTGAACTGTCCTCCCGACAGTGTGCCCGGGGTTTGGGAGGACATTGCCGACAAACTCCCACGATTCAGTGATCGTTTCGTGCAACATCGGAACGACTCCGACTCCAGGACAAGGTTCCGCGCGACCCTGGCACTGTTGGCCATGGACACGGAAAACCAGGAGCTGCTGCAACTGCTGGCTGAAGAAATCCGGACGGTCAGCCCGCAGGAATGCCTGCCGATGCTGACTGTGCTGAAGGATTCTGGACCGCAGCTGAATACCACCCTGAATTCGCTCCGCTCGCGCACTCAGGATCCGGTCGTTCGCAGCCGCCTCGCGATTGTACTGGCGCATCGGGGAGATTTCGGTCCACTGGAGGAAGCCATGACCGTTACGGATGACCCTCACGATCGCACGAATTGCATCGTGCAGCTGGCCAGCTGGCATGGGAACCTCGCCGAGATGATGGCCTCCCTGGACTGTTTCCCGGGTTCTTCGAATGCGGACCTGTTGAGCGGTATTTGTTGCGGTTTGGGAATGGCGGATTCTCAGCAGGTGCGTGACAGAGACCGGGAGGTCTGTCTGCAGCAGATGCGGGCCATCCACGAACAACACCCGCATGCAGGAGCCCATTTCGCAGCGTGGTTCGCCCTCAGGAAATGGGGCGACCAGCCGGGTTTCATCGATTCGGCGGGTATTCCCGACAGCCAGTGGCGGCTGATTACAATCCCCGCCGCGACCGGGTCCGGAACAGCGTACATGATCCCGATGGTCTTTATTCCGGCCGGACAGTATGAGCCGGGAAGTGGCTCTTCCAGGCAATTTTCGCTGGTTGTCCGTCCGAAAGATGCCACTTGGCTGGATGGAAAGGTTGAGCAAGGGTACTGGATTGCGGCTTTTGAGACTCCAGCCGGATTGTTCAATCGGTTTTTGCAGGAAAGTGAGGTTGCGGCCGAATGGAAAGCCGAATTTGACATTGATGAGGAATTTCAGGCGGCGTTTCAGTCCGGCGATCCCCTGGAACCGGCAGGCGGCGTCAACTGGTTTCAGGCCGCCAGTTTCTGCAACTGGTTAAACCAGCAACTGGGAATGCCGGACTCCTATGTAATTTCCGAAGACGGGAAATTGTCTATTGTGGAAGGTGCCGTCGGGTTTCGGTTGCCAACCATCGAACAGTTCGAACTCGGCGCCAGAGGAAAATCGCGGACGAGGTTTTTCTTTGGAAACGAAATTGCTCATCTGAACAAGTTCACCGGGTGGGGAGTCGCTGAACAGCCGGGGAAATCGGGAATGGTACCCCCCAACAGCTTTGGCTGTTTTGATTTGTGTGGCAACCGGCCGGAGTGGACGGAGAATTCCGAGTTGACGTTTGGTTATATGAAAGGCGCTTCGCCCGCTTCACAAGTGGACTCTTTTGAGAGCTCGTACGTTGTGCCTATTCCCAAAGACAAAAGGGACGAAAACGGGATTCGCCTGGTGTTTTGTGACGACGCAAAAAAATAACCGGCTGAAATTCAGCCGGCTTCATCGCAACTTCGCAATTGAGGCACTGCTGGTCCAAGTAGTCCATCGCCAACCCCTGCCAACGCTGCACCCGCAAATTACTGTTGGGAGTAATTCAGGGGTTGGCACAAGATCGAATTCACACAAGCTGAATAGGGATAGCTGAACTGACAGTCGCCGGGCATTCTCCCATCCATATGCTGGCAATAACACTGTTGAATACAAACGCCCAATGAGCAAGGGTAATAATTCCCACTACCATTCGAGTCCCCGTAGTATTTGAAGCAGTCTTCGCAGCATTTTTCATATGATCCGGCAACCTTGACTATCTGTCCCTGGAATGACTGAAATCCCCAGGGAGGTGCAGTTTGGCATGATTGATTCCAGGCGGAAGGTGCCGGTGAATAACAATTGGGTTGCAGACAGGTACCCTGTACCGGCGGACAACAGCTTCGCTGCCGAAAGATGGGTTGCCGGAAAGTCTGTTGGCAACTCGAAGGTTGGCAGCAGCTTTGAACCGGTTGACAGCAGGTTGGCGCGGGTTGGCAGCAGCCGGAATGGCTGCGATTGCCGCAAATGCGGCTGAAGAGTTGGGCTGATGCATCGCTGGCAAGCAAAGTTGAAATAGCGATCGCGCCCAGACAAAGGGAAAGCCTGATCATGCAGTACCTCCAAAGAGTGGTGAAACGGGTGTTTCGGGAGCTTTGGCTATTTTGCGTTGAATGAACAGCTTGGGTCAAGCATACTGGGGACTTCAAACTCGGTTGCGACCAGACGGGACCCCGATTTTCGAGGTTAAAAGTCGGTAAAAGCTGAAAAAAATCCCCCCTTTTTTCATCGCCAGAGGCCAATTTTTTTTGGGGTTTGCTACCATTTCAGGTGCCAGCAACCTGATGCGTTTGAAGCAGACGGGCTGGCGACCACCCCAAAAACCACTGGCGAAATATCACTGACGATCGTTCTCCATGCCTGACTTTCCCGAATCCTGGTCGCACGAGTCAAGTGATTTGATGGCCACCGACATGGCCACTCAGCCCGCTCCGTCCTCCCGCGAGGGTTCGGTGATTCCGGGTTTGACGGTCGACGAGATCGTTCAGATCGGTCGCTATCGGCTGATTCGCGAACTGGGCAAAGGCGGATTTGGCCACGTCTATCTGGCTGATGATACAACACTGAATCGCTGCGTGGCCATCAAGGTGCCCCGCTGGGATCAGCCGCTTTCATCGCTGGCGGCAAAACAGTTTCTTTACGAAGGCCAGATGTTGGCCCGCGTCGATCATCCCGGCATTGTCTCAGTGTACGACTACGGCGTCGCCGAGGGGCGGATTCCCTATGTGGTGATGCAGTTCATCGATGGAGAAACGCTGGAAGAAAGTCTGCGGCGTTCGGCGCGGACACCGTCCGGGATTGTGAAACTGCTGGTCGAAATTGCCGAAGCGCTGCACGCAGCCCACCGCCGCAATTTGACTCATCGCGACCTGAAACCCGCCAATGTTCTGGTCGATGCCGACCAGCGCGTGCATCTGGTTGATTTTGGGCTGGCCCTGCACGACGAAATGACGATCGACGAAGTGGACCAGACGCGATTCGCGGGAACCAGGTATTTCATGGCGCCCGAACAGATTCGGGGTGAAAATCACCTGATCGATGCGCGGACCGACATTTGGGCGTTTGGCGTCCTGATGTACCTGATGCTCTCGGGGCGGTTACCGTTCAAATCTGGCAAGTCGGGCGGTATCCGGTCTGCGATCTGTTATGGTGCTCCGGATCCGCTGACCACATGGTGTGACAAACTGGAGCCGGAACTCCAGCGGATTTGCCTGCGCTGTCTGGAAAAACAGATGGCCGACCGTTACCAGACGATGCACGCGGTCCTCGGTGATCTGGTCGCCAGCCTGGAATTGCCCTGCGTACGGGACCAGACCGGGTTGCTGTTTCCGGAAACAGTCTGGCACGACGAAATGTTTCTCGACAAAACCGGATCTGCGGTCGATGCGGATCCGGAATCACCCGACAACGAGGCAACTGCGGCCGGGCTGGAACCGGTTGCGTCTGTCATGCGGATGCGACTGGATTTGAACTGCCAGATCTCAACCGCAGGCCTGGAGCCGTTGCAGCCGCGCGGACTGCTGCCCTACACGGCGGCCGATGCGGAGATGTTTCCCGAGTTGTTGCCGGGCCCGGTGGATCGCCATGGGGTTTCCGAATCGATTGTTTTCTGGCAAACCTGGGTCCATGGCGGCGGCATACTCGGCGAAAGCCCGATGGGACTGATCTTCGGTCCGTCAGGGTGCGGGAAAAGTTCATTTGTCCTGGCGGGTTTGTTGCCGAGGCTGGACGAAAGTGTGCAGAGCATTTACCTGGACTGCAACGTCGATGATTTGCCTGCGACCATACTGGACCGGATGCGGGTGCATTTTCCGGAGTTGCCGGACGGCTGCGATCTGGTGACGGCGTTTCGGGAAATGCGGCTGGGGCGCGTTACCGGGAAAAACCGCAAAGTCCTGCTGGTTCTGGACCAGTTCGAACAATGGCTCAGCCGGTACCAGAACCATTCCGATCACCCGCTGATCGAGGCGATGCGGCAGTCCGAAGCGCGCCATTTGCAAATCCTGTTTCTGGTGCGGGACGATTTCTGGCGGGGCATGTCCGTCTTTTTCCGGGCTGTGAACCAGCGAATCGAAGAGGGCCGTAACGCGATGGCGCTGCCGATTCCCGACCCACGGCACGCGAGGAAGATCCTGGTCGCTTTTGGAAGAACCGTGGGGGCGCTCCCGCCCGGGAACACGGCGTTGACACTGCAACAGGTGCGATTCGTTAACGAGGTCGTCGAAACGCTGGCCGAAGTCGGCGGGCTGATCTGTGTTTACCTGAGTGTTTTTGCGGAAACCTGTCGCAACCGGCCGTGGAATCTGACCGAGTGGGCCACCATTGGCGGCTGGAATGGTGTGGGTCGTGAGTATCTGGAACGAATTTTCGAACGGGATGGTGACGGGCATCCGACCCGCGAAATCGTGGAGGATGCCTGCCGGATTCTGCGGGGGCTTTTGCCCCATTCGGGTGAAATCCGTGGCAGGGTCGTGGCCCGCGACGATTTGCAGCGAAACAGCGGGTTCAGCGAGCGCCCAAAACGGTTTGAACGGGCGTTGACGTTTCTCGAATACACCGTCAGTCTGGTCTCGCGGGTCGATGACTCTGGTACCGGAAATCTGGCCTTTGAATCAGAGTCGAAAGTTTTAACCCGTACAGAATCGGATCAAACCGCTTCTCCGGGGAGGCGCCGTTCCGGTCCCCAGTACACTCTGACACACGATTTTCTGGTGGCGCCCATACGCCACTGGACTGAATCCAGACGGAATGCGACGCGACGCGGCCGGGCCGAGGCGCGGATGGACGAACTGGTGGCCCGCTGGAGGGCCACGCAGCAGCATCCCCGGGCTCTCCCGGGACTGTTCGATTTTGCCTGGATTCTGGGGTTTCTCGGAAATGAGGCGTTTCTGTCGTATCGCCGGTTCTGGTTGGCTGCGGCTCGTCGCACGGCCCGCAATCTGGCTGCCACTGTTTGCCTCCTTGTGGCGGTCTGGTTCGTCGTATGGAGAATTCATGAAGAAGTCCAGCGTTTTGTCGCAGCTTCCTGGGTCAGAAGCTGCCAGAGTTGTCCTGCCGAAGCTTGCCTGAACCGTGCCAGCGACCCGCCGGGTCCGATCGAAGTTGTCCACGGCGAACTGCTTCGGGCGCGAAACTCTGCCGCAGCCCATGACCGATTTCGCGCCAATCTGGTGTTGTTCAAATACGGCATGGAGCCAGAAGAAAGTCTTCAACTCATGCTGGAGGATCTCGGTGGTGTCGGTACAGAAGAAGTCCGCCTGCTGACTTCGGTGTTGCGGATGGACGCCGAACGGGCCCGCTCGATGCTGACCGGTATCTGGAATAATCGCGGCAAGCTGCCCGCACTCACGGACCGCATTGAGGATCACCGTTTGGGAGTCCGGTCGGCGCTGCTGCTTTCCTGCCTGGGCGACTGGAACGCCGTAGCCACCGCCACCGGATGGAATCGTTTTCCGCAACGACGCCTGGCCGTCATCGAGGAAATCGCCGCCTGGCAACCTGATTTCCAGGCGTGGACAGCGCCTCTGAACGATGACCCTGGACGCAATAATGGACCACTGCACAGTGCGATCGCTTCCGGGTTGGGAATGGCCGCCCCCGAATCCCTGCAGCCCGCGGATCGCCCTGCTGCCGTTCAGTACCTGAAAGACATGTTTACCCGAAATCCCCACGGCGGAGCGCATTACGCGGCCGGGTTCGCGCTGGACAAGTGGAACGTTGAACGGCCTGACGCCGATCCCGGCCTGGTGGCAGACTGCGAATGGAAAACCATCCGGATTCCTTCGCTGACGTACGGTACCGACCACATTGTCGAGATGGTGCTGGTTCGACCCGATGACCTGTTCCGGGCAACCGGCGAAACGGACACCGTGACGGACCCCGTTGATCGGCCGGCGTTCTGGATTTCCGTTCACGAACTGAACGAAACCCTGTTTTTCGAATTCACCTGCACACCGCAGTTTGGTGACGGTGAGGGCGACCGGGATTACCTCGAAGAATTCGCCCGGAAAGAAAAGGTGCCCGATCGCGACAGGCCCTGTCAGGGCATCAGCCATGATCAGGCCGCGCGGTTCACCAACTGGCTGAGCCACATCCTGGAACTCGAACCGGTTTATTCGTACGATCCGGTTTCGCAATCGTTCCTGCCCGAAAAATCAAAAACAGGATTCCGGATACCAACGGCCAACCAGATGAGGTTGGCCAGTCGGGCCGGAACATCGACCATGTACTGGTTCGGAAATGATCCCGAACGGCTCACGAAATACACCGGCTTCAATCACCCCGATCTCCGTTTCCACCAGTTTCCGCCCAACTGCCTCGGCCTGTCGGAAACGGTGGCCGGAATTCAGGAGTGGACAGACGACATCAGGTACACCGACGGGAGGATCAAGTACTTTTTCGAAGTCCTGGGTGGTTTCAATCAGGGTTTGCTCCGATTTTGCGATTCGTCGTATTCCGTCCCCTATCCCGCGCACTATCGTTCCGCCGATTTAGGTGTTCGGCTGGTGCTGACGGAACCCCGGATTCACAGTGACAAACCATCAGGACGGGATTGACTCCTGGTGCCGCCCGCAGTCCCGCACCTTACTGCCCGGCAACAGGCTGGACTTCCGCAGCTGCTGGTGGCGGTTCGACGATCACAGGCCGCACGCAGTCTTTTTCAAAATCAATGTGCCGGCAAACGCAGTAGTTCAAACACAGTCCATGCTCAGAAGACCCAGACACAAAATCCTTGTCGCATTCTTCGACACAGTAGACGTAATGCAGGTTGGGTGCACTGCTGGTGTAGGTTCCCCGATTTTGGTATAGCCGAACAACATTCGCACTGCAGTTGCCGCAGCCACTCGCGACCGGACAGGCCAGAAAGGAATTGACAACAACCTGGCCAGCAATCTGGCTGCATCCGCTGTTGCAACTGCCACATCCGGACGTTGGCATTGCGCTGCCGCAGAACGAAGCCTGAAACATCGGCTGGTTCATGGAATAGCAGGGCTGTTGACAGGCACTGACTGGTCCACAGGCGGCAACGGAACCACAGGAGCTCTGGACGAACTGCATCGGAGGGGTGCAGTTCCGGGTAGAGCAACTGGCAATGACTGACGGACAAACCGGGGCCGGCTGGTAAACCATCGCGGGCTGGCAACTGTTGCATCCCTGAAACGACTGGGCCTGGACCCAACCGGTCGCGGCGACGAGCGCGATCAGGCAAAGGGAAGCTGCGACTTTTTTCAACATGAGAATGCTCCTGAAAAGCGGGGAAAGACTGGACGCCGCGGGCATCGTGTTCCAGCCCGAAAATCTGGTCAACGCCAGTTTTCCTACTCAGGCAAGATTCCCAGCTAGCGGTTCCCGGTCTTACGCCGGATTGCAGAAA